>JAIOQG010000191.1 GCA_021413465.1 Alphaproteobacteria bacterium
GCGGCAAGCCCGGTGCCGCCGCCGCCGACGACGATGACGTCGGTTTCAGTTACTTCAGCCAATCATTCCTCCGTCCAACCCAATTCTGTAAATAAAAAGGCGGGCAACGCCCGCCCCCCCCTCACGCCTTACCGCCGCGCAGCGGCTCAGTTACCCGACAAATGATGGATCTCGGGGAAATAAACGTCTTTCCACGAAGCCGCCTTGGTCTTGATCGAGCCGACGTCGAACATGAAATCCGCGTATTTCTGGATGTTCTTGGGCGTGGCCGTGAACACCAGGTTGGGGTCCTCGATCTGCTTCTGGATTTCCGCAACCGTGCTCTTCTTGTCGCCGGATATCCGCAGGTAAATCTCCGCCGCCTGCTTCTTGTCCTTGTTGATAAGGTCGATGGCTTCGATGAACGCGGCGAGCACGGCCTTATAGACGCGCGGGTTGGCGTCGTGAAACTTGCTGGTCGAATACAGGTTGGAGAAAGTAGTCGGCCCGCCCATCACGTCGTCCGAACTCATGATGCGGTGGATGCCGGGCTGCTCGAGTTCCTTGTACATGAATGGCGGCGACGTGAAGTGCGCGGTGACGTCGCGCTTCGACAGGAACGCGGACATGCCGTCGGGGTGCGACATCGACACCGTCAATGGGTCGAGTTTCGCGTAATTGTCCTTGCCCCACTCTTTCATCGCGGCCATCTGCATGATGATCGCCGGGATCGACACCTTGACCGCGGTCACCGCGATCTTGTCCTTCTCGGTGAAGTCGCGGATGCTTTTGATTGCGGGATTGTTCACATTGAGCCACATCGGCGTCAGCACCATGCCAGCCACGCCTTTGATCTCATTGCCCGAGCCCTTGGTGCGCGCCCAGATCGTGATCATCGCCGGCGGCCCATTGGTGCCGTAGTCGATTTGCCCGGAGAGCAGCCCGTCGTTCATGGCCGCCGGATTGCTGAGCGTCATGAAGACGCCTTTGACTTCGGGCAAGCCTGCCGCCTTAGATTGCTTCTCGACGAGCTTCTGGTCTTCCATCACCATCAACGGCAGGAATCCCAAGCCGAACTGCTTGGTAATGCGTACCTCGCTTACTTCCGCGTGCGCGGCGCCGCATAGCAAGACTGCGCTGGCAGCGATAATCCATTTTTTGCTGAATGTCATGCTTGTCCCCGGTTAGTTATATGTATAGGGCGCTATGCCGAACGCAGGTGCTTGACCGCGATCTTGTGCGAATCCGGCTCGGAGAGTTTCCGCAGCAAGCTGCCGCAATTCATGATCTTCGGATCGACGTTCATCGCGGCATAGGCCTGCCACGCGGAGGCCTGCACCGCCGAGTACACCGGCTTGCCGAGATCGCGCTCCAGCATGTCGAGCACTTCGAGCGCACGCAATTGCGTGCAGGCGACGAACACGGCTTCCGAGTCCGGCGTCGTCATTTCCTTGACCTTGGCGTAGATTTCTTCCGGCAATACCTTGGCGTGGTCGAACATATCGAGCATGTCGAAAGTGCCGAGCTTCAACACTTCAACACCGTGCGCCTTGAGGAAATGCTTGAGGCGTTCGTTGGTGACGTCCACGTACGGCGTCACCACGTCGATTTTCTTGTAGCCTCCCGCCAGCATGCTGGCCGCCATCGCGCCCGCGGTGGTTACGGTTGGCGCTTTCGTGATCTCGGTCAACTGGTCGCAGATCTTTTTGTTCCACGCCGGGCCTTCGAAAAAGCTGCCGCTGGTACAGCCGTAGACGACGACGTCGGGCTCGACCATCGCCACTTCCGCCGCGGCGTGCTTGCTCGCGCTTTCCATTCCGCGCAGTTCTTCGGGTGTGCCGTGGCGGCCGCCCGCGATGCGCGCGCTGTGCACCGACACGCCCTCGGGCGCCATG
>JAIOQG010000100.1 GCA_021413465.1 Alphaproteobacteria bacterium
TCCTTGGCCGAGGCCAATACGCGGCACACAGCGTCTCGGCCGGTGAATATGCCCACAAGATGGCCACGCGTATCGGTGACGAGAACCGAGCCCGCACGATGTTCTCGCATTTTCTCGCAGGCGTCTTTGACGGTCGCTGATCGCGGCAATTTCAGCGGATGCTGGTTAAAGATGATGTCGGAAAGTCGTCGCATGTCCGCCTCCGGCGTAATGTCGAAGAAAAGCCATTGTCGCTCAGGGACAAAGCCGGTCGTTGATCCTGGTCAAACTTGGGGATCTCCGCCGCGTTGGATGGCCGGATGCGGCAATCCCGCCTGTCCGGATCCGTGCGGGGCGCACGCAGCAATGCGCGTCCCTACCGCGACCACTCGTCATGGTTTACGACCTTCGCTGCGATTTAGAGTTTGTGCGAGAAGGTAAGATACCGTCGGCGCCCGCGGCGAAACCTTGATCCTGCGCAAGGCACTCGCACGGGCAAAGCCTAAGTTGCGCAAGAATAACGACGAGGTTCGCCATGTCCTACCGAAAAATTCTCGTGCCGATATTCGGATCGGTCAACGACCGCCCAGCCCTCCAGGCCGCTTTCGCTCTAGGCAAACAATTCGGCGCGCATGTTCAAGCGCTGTTTGTCAGGCTAGACCCCATTCGGGCCATTCCGTACGGCTTTGTCGGCACCGATCTGAGCGGCTATTCCGCACAATATGCGATTGAGCTGGCGATTAAGGCTTCCGATGAGGCGCAAAAAGTCGCTGTTGAGTCGTTCAACGAGGCGATCGCAAACGTCGGTATCGAACTCAAAGATAAGCCTGGCGCGCGCACCGACGCGTCAACTGCGCTGAAGGTGGTGCAGGGTGATTTCGTTGAGGAGATCGAGCGCGAAAGCCGCCTCTGCGATCTGATCGTTTTCGGTCCCACCAATGACGATGCGGGGCACGATAACATTCGCGAAGGATTCGAAGCTGCGCTGCTCAGTGGTTCGCGTCCGGCGCTCTTTGTGCCGAGCGTGCCGGCGGAAAGCCCGGGTCAGCGCGTCGCGATTGCCTATGACGGAAGTGCCGCCGCCGCACATGCGGTCACGGCGGCGTTGCCGTTCCTCAAGCGTGCAAAAAGCGTGCACAGTTTTGAAATCATCGCTGCAGGCGAGAAATCGCAAGCGCTCGGCGATCTGCGCGACTATCTCGCGCTACGCGGCATTGAAACGGTAGAGCATGCTGTCGATCCAGGGTCGAAGTCGACTGGCGAAGCGTTGTCGCTCGCGGTTCAGGCGCAGCATTGCGATCTGTTGGTGTTGGGCGGCTACGGCCACAGCCGGATCCGCGAATTCGTGCTCGGAGGCGTGACGCGCCACATAGTGCAGCATGGTACGCCTTTCGCTGTTCTGATGGCGCATTAGAACTCAGCTTCACGAGATTGAGTTGGATCGGCGTTTGTCGCACTCGGGCACATTGTCATTGTGGACATCAACTTGCTCACAAGGAGGATGAACCGGATCTGGGCCAATTGCACGGTGTGGCGGGGTGGGCGAGTATGACCTAGGTCAAGAGGGGCACACGCGGCGCATGACGATGCATTTGCAGTTTCTGGGTGCCGCGGGCACGGTCACCGGCTCGAAATATCTGGTGCGCGCGGGCGGCAATCAGCTGCTGGTCGACTGCGGTTTGTTTCAGGGTTTCAAGCCGCTGCGTTTGCGAAATTGGGCTGACCCGCCATTCGATCCGGCGGCGATATCGGCAGTAGTGCTCACGCATGCCCACATCGATCATTCCGGCTATTTGCCGGTGCTGCTCAAGAAAGGGTTTCGCGGCCGTATCTTCAGCAGCGAAGCGACACTAGACTTGTGCCGCATCTTGTTGCCCGACAGTGCGCGGCTGGCCGAAGAGGACGCAGAGCGGGCCAACCGGCGCGGCTACTCAAAGCACAAACCCGCGCAACCGCTTTACACCGAACGCGACGCCAAAGCGGCGCTGGCGCATTTTGTGACGGTGCCCTTTGGTAGCGATTTCGAGCCCGTTCCGGGCCTCAAAGCCAGCCTGGGGCGTGCGGGACACATTCTCGGCGCGTCCACGGTGCGGGTGTCGGATGCCCGGGTAACGGTCGCGTTCAGTGGCGACCTCGGCCGCTCGCACGACTCGATCATGCGCCCGCCCGAAACGATGACGCGCGCTGATTTCCTATTGGTCGAGTCTACCTATGGCGACCGGCGGCACGATCCGGCCGATCCGGACCTGCAATTGGCTCAGATTGTCTCGCGTACCATCGCGCGCGGCGGCACGGTGGTCATTCCGTCGTTTGCAGTCGGTCGCACTCAGGCATTGCTGCTTTCCATTGCGCGTCTAAAGTCGAAGAAAAAGATACCCGCGAACCTGCCCGTGTTTTTGAACAGCCCTTTGGCAGAAGACGCCACCGCGATCTACCACAACCACCGTGCCGAGCACCGGCTGAGCGAGAAAGAATGCGCGGCAATGTGTGGCGCTGCGAAGATCGTCAATTCGATCGAGGAGTCGAAGAAACTGAATCTTACCAACGGTCCGAAAATCATCGTCGCTGGCAGCGGCATGGCAACGGGTGGCCGAGTGATCCATCACATCGCGGCCTTCGGGCCGCGGCCGGAGAACACGATCGTCTTCGCGGGCTTTCAAGCTGGGGGCACGCGCGGCGCGGCGATGTTGGCGGGCGCGCGCGAGGTTAAAATCCACGGCGAGTACGTGCCCATCCGAGCCGAGGTTGCGGCACTCGGCAATCTATCCGCCCATGCCGACGCCGACGAACTCATGGACTGGCTGAAGGGATTTGAAAAACCCCCGCGACGCACATTCGTCACGCACGGCGAGCCCGCCGCGGCGGACGCGCTGCGTTTGCGAATAAAGGATGAACTCGGTTGGGACGTACGGGTGCCCGAGCATTTGGAATCCGTGGACCTATCGCGCAAGGCAGGCCACGCCTAAGTTTCGCGCTCGACCCAGCGTTCCTGGCTCTTCATGTAGCGCTTTTTGACGGCAGCCCATGCCACGCGATGCACAATCTCTTCGCGGCGAGGGTTGCTCGAGTAGGAGACAAAGGCCTGGTTGAACGCAGCGCGATAGATATCCTGCCCATGCGGCGGCAGGGTGCGCCGAATACGCTCGGGAAGAGCTTCATTGCTAGCGTAGGGCATAGCCGTTCATATCGCCCGCGCGAGTTGGACAACTTGATCCGCCTCAATTTGTCGAGGCTCGTTAGGTGGTGACGTTGAAGGACGGTGATTTTGATGAACGCGCAGCAACTCCTCGTGGAATGGCTCAGACGCGGCGGCCCTTGGGGTCAGGCGCCGGACGTTGTAGAGACGCACGCAGCCTATGTGTTCTTGATCGACGATCGCGCCTACAAACTCAAGAAGGCGATCGATCTGGGTTATCTCGATTTTTCCACGCTCCTACGGCGCCGCGAGGCACTAGAGCGGGAACTGACTCTAAATAAGCGTACAGCACCGGCAATCTATCTACGAACACTTCCGATTACCCGTGTTGGAGAAGGCGTCTTCGCCCTCGCAGACGGTGGCGATATCGTCGATTGGTTGTTGGAGATGCGTCGCTTTCCGAACGATGCGTTGCTTGGCGATCTGGCGGACCGCGGCGCATTGGACGACGGTATCGTTGAAAGTTTAGCGGCCCACATTGCGGATTTTCACGATCGAGCACCGCCGACTGTTTCTTGTGATTGGCCCGCGGCTGTTGGACGAATTGCCCGAGAAAATTCAGATGATTTGCGCGCTCAGAAGGATTTGTTTGGAGCAGGCGAGGTCGCATGCGTCGTGGCCGCGCACGAGGCAAACATGGCCGCATGCGCAAAGGCGCTCCAACTTCAATCTGCAGACGTGAGGCACTGTCACGGCGACCTGCATCTCGGTAATGCCTTCATGGATCACGGACAGCCGACATTGTTCGATTGCATTGAGTTCGACGATTTTTACGCAACGATACCGCCCCTTTATGACTTGGCATTTGTGTTGATGGATCTGCTTGCGCGCAATCTGCCGCGGCTCGCCAATCGGACGCTCAACGCTTGGATCATCCAACGCAAACGCGAAGCTTGGCATGACATCCCTTCTAGCCTTGGCGCCTTGCCGCTCTACGTCATGCTTCGCGCCGAAATTAGGGCCAAAACGGAGGGGCGTAGGCCAGGCGGCTTATCGGCGGCCCGCGGATATCTTGCCTTGGTGAAGAAAATCGCCGAACCGCGTCCACCGCGCTTGATCGCCATCGGTGGATTGTCGGGAACGGGCAAATCTTCTCTCGCGAAAGATCTCGGATGGCGCATCGGTTCCGTGGCAGGCGCGCTGCATCTGCGCAGCGATGAGATCCGCAAGCGTATCGCTGGGGTTCCTTTAACCGAGCGCTTGCCCGAGAGCAGCTACACGCGAGATATGTCGGACCGTGTCTACGAGGAATTTTTCGAACTCGCCAAGATCGCTATGGGATCGGGGCAATCCGTGATTCTCGACGCGGTTTTCTCGCGCGAAGGGGAGCGTGATCGCGCTGCAGCGATTGCTGCCGAAGTGGGAGTCCCGTTCGTCGGTCTTTGGCTGGAGGCGCCGGCGGATATCCTTAAACGGCGCTTGGCCGCTCGGCGCAACGATGCTTCCGACGCCGATGTCGCGGTCCTCCGCAAGCAATTGACGTACGACCTGGGCTGCATCGGCTGGCAGCGCGTGGATGTTAGCGCAGATGCTGACGAGTGTATGCAGGCCGCCCGAAACCGACTGGGCCTGGGATAGCTTGGTCTGCGCCGAAGAATAGATCGCGCGCAGCGCAAGCGGCGCAGGCACCGTACTCTGTGCCGCACTCAACGGCGTGACGGTTGCGCTCAGGACCCAGGTACCAAGACAGCTGCACCGTTCAGACGGCCTTCGCGCAGATCGGCCAGCGCTTCGTTGGCGTTCTCAAGCGGATAAATTGTGGTCTTTACTTCGATTGGAATCTGCGCCGCGAGTTTGAGGAAATCATGTGCATCCACGCGCGTAAGATTTGCGACGGAGCAAATCTCACGCTCCTCCCACAGCAGGCGATACGGAAACTGCGGGATGTCCGACATATGGATACCCCCGCAAACAACCCGGCCGCCCTTCCTTGTCGCGCGCAAGGCGGCAGGCACGAGCGCTCCAACCGGCGCGAAGATTATTGTGGCATCAAGTGGAACCGGAGGCGCTTCATCGGATCCGCCCACCCAGGCACAACCCAAGGCCTTCGCGAAATTCTGTGCACCGGTATCGCCGGGGCGGGTGAAAGCGTAGACGTCGCGTCCCTGCCACCGTGCCACTTGCGCGACGAGGTGGGCGGCGGCGCCGAAGCCGTAAAGGCCAAGTGTGCGACCGGCACCCGCTTTGGTTAGGCAGCGCCAACCTATGAGACCCGCGCACATCAGTGGCGCGGCGTCACTGTCGGTCTTATTGGTCGGAAGTCGAAAAGCGAATTTGGCGTCAGCTGTCACATGGCTTGCGAAACCACCATCGCGCGTATAACCGGTGAAGATGGGCCGGTCGCACAGATTTTCTCGGCCGTCGTGGCAATAGGCGCAAGCCTGGCAGGTTCCACCCAGCCAAGGAATGCCCACGCGTTCGCTGACGGCGAATTCGGTGACGCCCAATCCGCAGGCCTCGACATAACCGATGATTTCGTGTCCCGGAATAAGCGGTAACTTTGCGTTCGCCAACTCGCCATCGACAACATGCAGGTCGGTACGGCACACGGCGCAGGCCGATACGCGGACGAGAATTTCACCTGCGCTCGGGAACGGCATCGGGCGCTCTTCGAGCCGTAAGCGAGAGCGCGGTGCATTTAGCACCATTGCCTGCATTATGGACGCCATGGGCGCTTTTCTCCGAAACTTTCAATCCCGTGCCGAAAGGACAAAATTGCTGATGACGCACGCAACATGGACAACAAAGCTCCAATGTCGCTCGCGACCGAAGGTCCACGGGGCAGGAACGCTGCAAAGCCTTTTACGCCCCATTCGCGGCGAGTGGGTCTGTGCCGTTGTTCTATTGCGTCGATGGAGCGACAGCCTCCAGTCTCTTCATGAGTTCGGTGAATTGAGCTTTCGACATGGTGCTATCGGCGGCGATATGCAATCGGCCCGGTAGAGGAGGGAGATCGAACGCCAAAGAGCGGATGTTTATCGTCACGCCACGAAACTCCGGCGGTAGTTGTTTGGTCAGGTCTATAAAGTGCTTCTGAAATACGTCGATGCCGACGATTGCGTAGACTGCGTCGCTGACGCCCTGATAGACGCCGGCGATCTGACACGGTGGTGATGTGGCGCCGCGAACGTCGATGGCGATGATTGACCGCACGGCTGTCAGCATGATTCTTGCCGAGCAATTGACGTCGGCGGGCAGTTCTAATGGCCACGTTCCCGCGCAAACGCGCTTCACATAGTGAAAGCGAAGGTCGTACTTCAGCGACGTACTGCCGATCAGTTTCACAGCGGCATTCGATATTTTTACAACGTCGCCGCATGGCGTGGAGCGATCAAGCGCTTTCGCGGACAGAGTCTTGATGTTCTTCAAGACGTAAGTGGCGTCGACGATTGCGTTGAGCGAGACGCGAAACATGCCT
>JAIOQG010000070.1 GCA_021413465.1 Alphaproteobacteria bacterium
GCGTGGGAAGAAATCGCGTTGCTGAGCGCGCTTGTGGTTGCCATCGTTGCGACATGGCAGGTGCGCGGCGGTTGGGAAGACGATGCCGGTCTCGTCTGGATCGCGATGCTCGCCATTCAAGCGCTGCCCTATGCGGCGACGGTGACGATGGCTGTCATCAGCGTGTTGCCGCACGCGATGCCGGTGCCCGCGCCGAGCGCGAAGGCGAAGCCGGAGATGGAGCCGGCGTTCAGCCGCGCGGCCTAGTCACTCCCGGGTATCGCTGCGCTCGCCCGGGATGACAAGCTAAGGTGATGGTGCCCGGTCGAGCTTCGCCTGGGGGATCAGCGTGCGCATGCGGTTGGCGAAGCTTGCGAGGCAGACTTCTTTCGGCGAGAGCGGGCCTTTGGTGTAGCTCGACGAGGTCATGCCGGATTGCACGCCTTCGATGAGGCTTGTGTCTTCGGCGTTGACTTGACGGTTGATGCGCCAGTTGAGATAGCGCGCGGCGTGGAGTTCGCGCGTCGTGTGCGGGTGGATGTAGGCGATCTCGCGGATCATGGTTTGCGTCGGCGAGACGGGGATGAACTGCATGAAATCGACTTGGTCGGGATAGATGTCGAAGGCGACGTTCGGCCAGAGTTTGTAATAGGCCCAGAGGCGGCGGCGGTCGGCGGGTACGTGGTCGAAGCCGGACAGCAGGTTTTGATAGGTGCGTTCGGACCAATTCTCGGACGCGTTCTGTTGCAGTTCGCCCGACATTTTGTCGACCCATTCTTGCGCTTCGATTTTGTAGGTGGTGCCGAACAGGCGGCTCAAGCCCGGATGGGCGACGCCGATATGCATGCCGTCGGAGTAATTGTCGGCGATGTTTTTCCAGTTCACGGTGCGCGGGCGCAAGGTGACGCGGCCGTTGGGAACGAGCTTTTCCAGTTCGTAAGGTTTTAGTTCGTCCGTGTACGGCGCCATCATTTCGGCGATGCTCGGCAGGCCCTTTTCGAAGCGCACGAAGACGAAGCCTTGGAAGATTTCCTGTTCGACCGGCGGCAAGTTGTGTTGCGCCTTTTCGAGGTCTTCGAAGCCTTGCCATTTCGGGATGCCGGCGAGTTGGCCGTCGAGGTTGTAGCTCCAGGCGTGATAGGGGCACACGAGGCGATGGCCGCACGAACCGCGCGACAGCGGCGCGATTTTCGCGGCGCGGTGGCGGCAGACATTGTGAAAGCTTCTGAGCACGCCGTCTTGGCCGCGTAGCGTCACCACGCGCTCGCCCAGCACGTCGAGCGTGACGTAGTCGCCGGGGTTCGGCGCGTCGTTGACGTGGCCCATGATGTGCCAGGTCTGGCGGAAGATCTTCGTGCGCTCGAGCTCGAAGAAGGCGGGGTCGGTGTAGAGCCAGGCGGGGAGGCTTGAGGCGTTCAAGGCGATGCTCCGTTCAGCGCTTGGCGGTCAACTGGCAAGGCCGAAGCCCGCGCTGCACTATAGACGCAGAAGCGTTCCTGTGGCGACGGTGCATTGCTCAGACACGGATGCCGGCCTAGCGCCTCAGGTCGGCCAGAGTTGGGGTGGGGTTGGGTTTGGGGGGCGGTGGTCCCAGGCTCCGGTCCAGACCACGAAGCTTGTCAGGTAGACGCGGTCGGTCGAACCGCGGGCGCCGCAGCGCGAGCATTTGCGGCGGCGCTTGAAGTCCCACAATTTGCGCGCCGGCGGTTCAGCGGCGGCGAGCGCTGCCGGCGTCCAGCGTGCATGGTGATGACAGTCGAGGCAAAACAGGTTGAGGCCGCCATTGCCGAGTGCGGTCGAGGCGATCGTGACGGAGCTGTCGCGCAGGTGGAGCGGGCGGGGACGGGCCATGGTTCGTTCTTGAGTCTGCGCGCGACACGGCGCACGCGGCAAGCTGGCAGGGTTGGCCGTTGAGAGCTGCCGTCGGGGTGGACCAAGCGCCGGGGTCCCCGTGACGGTCGCTTTTTGGTCCGCGCAAAAAAAGGCACGGCAGTACTCGGGGAAGAGCTGCCGTGCCTATGAGCCTCCGTTTTGCGGAGGCTCGCGAAGCGGCCTTTGGGGGGCACGCTCGCGTAAACCCGTTACGTGTTCGCCGAGCGGATTCCGACCATCAACAGGGCAAGGCCCGCGATGAGGGCGGCGATGGCGGCGATTTGGGGAATGTTGACGTGCTTTTCCTTCTCGGCGTCGATTTGGATCGGTCCGA
The DNA here is from genome assembly GCA_021413465.1 of Alphaproteobacteria bacterium. Taxonomy (GTDB): domain Bacteria; phylum Pseudomonadota; class Alphaproteobacteria; order Micropepsales; family Micropepsaceae; genus SZUA-430. The sequence goes on from JAIOQG010000070.1 coordinate 2,186, forward strand.
CATCGACGACGGTTTCGGTCTTTGTGTAGGTGAAATACGGCACGGCGAGCCCTGCGATGCCGCCGCCGATCAACAACACTGCAAGCAAGAATGTTCCGCGCATGGCGTTTGCCTTTTCGTTCGCTCGGCACCGGTTTATGCCAACGCGCACCGATCTAAACGCGCATACCGGCATTGGGTTCCATGATTAACTAGTGAAAATGCGGCGGCGTGCGCGCCGCTTAATTTGCGGCGCAGATTGGAACCCGATTGGCCCGGTTGCGTTTGATCCTGGCACCGCAGGAGAGCGCACCGTGACCGAGCACGACACCTACACGTCCGATTTGCAGCCGTTCGACATCAATCTATGTGCGCGCGGGCGCGGGGCGGCGGGCGAGGCGTCGCCGATGCTCGATCCCGTTTTACTGTCGACGGCGAGCCTTGCTTATCTCGATGCGCTTGAGGCGTTGCGGGCGCGCTCGCGTTCTGCGCTACGGCCGGGGGTGCGTCATTCGTTGGCGACGAAGATTTTGGGCTTTGCGAACTTCGGCGAGCGCGACCGGTCGGCGCTAACGTCGCGCGCGCTGGCGCATTTTCCGTGACGTGCGTTAACGCACCACTTCCATCTTGATGGGGCCTTCGGCTCTGCCGTGGATGAATTGGTCGACGTAGGGGTTTCCGCTTTTGTCGATGTCTTCTTTGCGGCCCGACCAGATGATTTTGCCTTTGTAGAGCATCGCGATTTTGTCGGCGATTTTTCGGGCGCTTGTCATGTCGTGGGTGATCGAGAGCGTCGTCACGCCCATTTCCTTGACCGTCGCCACGATCAAGTCGTTGATAACGTCGGCCATGATGGGGTCGAGACCCGTGGTCGGTTCGTCGAAGAAGATGATCTCGGGTTCGGCGGCGATGGCGCGGGCGAGGCCGACGCGTTTTTGCATGCCGCCCGAGAGTTCGCTGGGCGAAAGCTCCGCGACTTCCGGGCCAAGGCCGACCTTCGCCAGTTTCTGCAGCGCGATCTTCTTGGCTTCGGCGCGGCCGAGGCCGCGGCCTTGGATGAGGGCGAAGGCGACGTTTTCCCACACTTTCAAGCTGTCGAAGAGGGCGGCGGCTTGGAACAGCATGCCGAATTTTTGGTTGACCTTTTCGCGGGCGCGGCCGGTGAGGCGCGTGACTTCTTGGCCGTCGACCTTGATCGAGCCCTTGTCGGGCGTGACGAGGCCGAGCACGCTTTTGATCGTCACCGATTTGCCGGTGCCCGACCCGCCGATGATGACCAAGGATTCGCCCGGCATCACGGAGAGGTCCACGCCGTCGAGCACGACCTTGGGGCCGAAGCGTTTGAAGACGCCTTTGAGCTCGATCTTGGGGGTCATCGACCGGCTCCGAAGAAGATCGAGGTCATGACGTAGTTGGCCGCCAGGATCAAAATCGCTGCCGATACCACCGCGTTCGTGGTTGCCGCGCCGACGCCTTGCGCGCCGCCTTTGGAATTGTAGCCGTGGAAGCAGCCCATCAGCGCGATGATGAAGCCGAACACGGCTGCCTTCCATAGGCCCGAGGTGACGTCGCCGTATTCGAGGCCGTTGGCGGTGTTTTTCAGATAGATCGCGGAATTGAAATCGAGCGAGTAAACGCCCACGACCCAGCCGCCCATGACGCCGATGATGTCGGCGATGGCGACCAAGATCGGCATGGTGATGACGGCGGCGATCAGGCGCGGCGCGACGAGGTATTTGAACGGGTTCGTCGACAGCGTCACGAGGGCGTCGATCTGCTCCGTCACGCGCATGGTGCCGAGCTCGGCGGCGATGGCGGCGGAGACGCGGCCAGCCACCATCAAGCCCGCCATCACGGGGCCGAGTTCGCGCGTGATGCCGAGTCCCACGATCTGAGGCACCAAGGTTTCGGCGCCGACATCGCTGCCGATGAAGATTTGCAGTGCGAGCGCGCCGCCGGTGAAGAACGCCGTGAGGCCCACGACCGGCAGAGAAAAGAAGCCGATGCGCATCATTTGCTGTGCGACCAGGCGGAAATAGATCGGCGGCATGAAACACGCCGGCACGGCTTTGGAGGCGAAGGCGGCAATGCGCCCGATCTCGCTTAAGAAGGCGATGACGAAGCGGCCGACGAGGGCGAAGGGGTTCATTCGTTAGGCCTCGCCGCCGGTGTAGCGGCGCTCAATGCGCGGGCCCAGGCGGGTGTAAATTTCGTAAGGCAAGGTGCCGGCTTCGCGCGCGAGGGCGTCGACGGTTTGGTGCGGGCCGATGAATTCGACGGCCGCGCCCGCGTGGGCGTCATGTTCGGGAACTGCCGAAACATCGAGAGTGACTAGGTCCATCGATACGCGCCCGATTATGGGACATTTAACGCCGCCGATCACACCGTGCCCTCTGTTCGATGCCGCCCGCAAGAGCCCGTCGGCATAGCCCATCGCCGCAATGCCCAGACGCCGGGGCCCCGTTGCGGCATAGGTGGCTCCGTAACCGACGGTATCCCCCCTGTCAATCGAACGCACCTGCAGCAGGGGTGCCGACAAGGTTACGGTGCCGCGCATCGGGTTTTCGCCCGTTTTCCCTGGGTTTCCGCCATAGAGCGCGATGCCGGGGCGGACCAAGTCGAAGGCGAAATCAGGCCCTAAGAAACAACCGCCGGACGCAGCCAGGCTGAGGGGGGTGTTTTGGAATCGTTGGCTGAGCGTTTTGAAGCGGGCGAGCTGGGCCTGATTCTTTTCGTGCTCGGGGTCGTCGGCCGAGGCAAGGTGGCTCATGACCAGAGCCGGGGCCGTGGCGGCGTCGATGGCGTCGAGATCGGCATGCGAGAGGCCAAGTCGCGACATGCCGGTATCAAGGTGCAGGGCGTAGGGCGTGCGCAGCCCGCTTTGCAGCCAATCGGACAGCTGGCCGGCACTCGACAGTACAGGCGAGAGCGCGTGTTCGGCGAAGGCATGTTTGTGCGCGGCGGCATAGCCGTGAAGCACAAAGACGATCGTGCCCGGTATGGCGCGGCGTAGGGCGGCCCCTTCCTCGACGTGGGCGACAAAGAACGTCTTGCAGCCGGCCGCCGCCAGCGCCCGCGACACTGGCAGCGCGCCGAGGCCGTAACCATCGGCCTTTACCACGGCCGCAACCTCGGCAGGCTTCGTCTGCGCCGCGATAAAGCGATAGTTCGCGACGATCGCCGAGAGGTCGACGGTGAGCGTGGGGTGGGTGTGGTTCGACATTGTCGTCGCGGGTAGCACAATTCGACGCGCGGCACCAAGCGCGCGCGTCACACTGTGCGCGGACTTACCGCGTCTGCACCGGCAGGTGGTCTTCTCGCGCGAGGTCGTGGAAGCGGGTGTATTGGCGTTCGAAGGCGACTTCGATTTTTGCGGTGGGGCCGTGGCGGTTTTTTTCGACCAGGACGTCGGCTAGATGGCTGATGCGGTCCATCTTGACCTTGTGTTCGGCGTATTCGGGGCTGGTGTCGGAGGGGGCCTTGGTTTCGAGGTAGTAGGCCTCGCGGTAGACGAACATGACTTGGTCGGCATCCTGTTCGATCGAGCCGGATTCTCGAAGGTCGGCGAGGACGGGGCGTTTGTCTTCGCGGTTGTCGACGCCGCGCGAGAGCTGGGACAGGGCGATCACGGGTACCGAGAGTTCCTTGGCGAGCGTCTTCAAGCCTTTTGTGATTTCGGTGACTTCTTGCACGCGGTTTTCGTTGCGCTTCGAGCCCGAGCCCATGAGCAGTTGAAGATAGTCGACGACGATGAGACCGAGGTCGCCCGAGCGTTTGAGGCGGCGCGAGCGGCCGGCGATTTGCGCGATGGCAAGGCCGCCGGTGTCGTCGATGAAGAAGGGGATGCGTTCGAGTTCGGTGGCGGCTTGGATGATGGCCGTCATTTCGCGCTCGTCGATCTTGCCGCGGCGGATCTTGCTGCCCGACACTTGCGCCTGCTCTGCGATGATGCGGGTGATGTGGCTCGGCGACTTGTAGGCGCGCTCGGCGAATTCGACGGCGCCGGTGAGCGCCTGGCGGAACGATTTGAAGCCGCCGCCGAAGCGGCCCTTTTCGGAAATCGAGTAGAGCTGCTTTTCGGCTTCCTCGATTTGTTCGGAGGGCGACAGATCGATCGGCGGATCGTAGGCGACGTTGACGATTTCCTCGCCGACCTTGATGAGCTGGCGGCGCTGGGCGAGATCGAAAATCATGCGCGCGTAGTCGGTGGCGTTGATCACCGAGGGCGAAAAGCGCGCGAGTTCCGACAGATAGTCCGCGCCGCCGACGTCTTTCATTGCGGCGTCGAGCGCGAAATAGGGGCGCAACGTCACCGGCGAGGCGAGCTGGCCTTTGCGAATGACGCGGCCCAACGCTTCGAACACGCGCTGATGCATCGGCTCGTGAAAATGTTCGGCTTCCAAGATGCCCGAGACGCGTTCGAAGGCGTCGTTGTTGACGAGAATGGCGCCGAGCAACGCCTGTTCCGCTTCGACATCGAAGGGCACTTGGCGGTAGTCGGCGGGCGACGGCGGCTTGGGGGCGACAGCGAGGTTCATGGGGCGATAACAACCGCGATTGGATGACGTGTGCAATCAACCGCTGCGCGTTATCAACAATTGATGTTGCGGCACAACTTGCGAAATTTCGCGGGTGTGCGTGTCAAGTGCGGCGCAGTGATTCGCACAAAGATTTTACGCGATGCAACCCTGTCGCGCGCGATCACTTTTTGGCGCAAAAAAAAATGGCCGCAGGAAATTGTCCCTGCGGCCAGCGGCGTTTCCTAAACTCTGATTTATTTTTCTTTTTTTGCTTTCTTCGCAGGCTTGGCTGCCGGTTCGTCGTCGTCGCCGGTGTCGGGTGCCTTTTCTTCGACGGCGCGCTTCTTCTTCGGCTCTGCCTTCGGCTTCGCATCGCTTTCGAGCGGGGCGTCGTCGTTCATGGCCGCTTTGGCTGCGGCTTCGGCGTTTTCGAACAAAGCATCGGCTTCGAGGCGCGCTTCTTGCGCCGCGGTCAGGGCGATGTTTTCGCCCTTTTCTTGACGTTCGGCTTCTTCGGCGGTGCGCGCAACGTTCAACGTGATGGCGACGCGCACTTCGGGATGCAGAACGACTTTGACCGGATGGAGGCCCAACGCCTTGATCGCTTTGTCGAGAACGACTTGGTTGCGATCGAGCGAAACGCCGCCGGCCGACACGGAGTCGGCGATGTCACGGGTCGAAACCGAACCGTAGAGCATGCCGGTTTCGCCGGCCTGACGCAGAACGACGAACGTTTTCTTGTCGAGCTTTGCGGCGATGCCTTCGGCTTCTTTTCTGAGCGTCAGATTGCGCGCTTCGAGTTGCGCTTTCTGAGCTTCGAAGTGCGCGATGTTTTCTTTCGTTACGCGCAACGCTTTTTTGCGCGGCAGAAGGAAGTTGCGGGCGAAGCCGTCCTTCACTTTTACCACTTCGCCCATTTGACCGAGCTTTTCGATCCGTTCGAGCAGGATAACTTGCATGTTGGTTTCTCCCGCTTACGAAACGACGTAGGGCAGCAAAGCGAGGAAGCGCGCGCGTTTGATCGCCACGGCGAGCTCACGTTGCTTTTTCGCCGAAACGGCCGTGATGCGCGACGGCACGATCTTGCCGCGCTCGGAAATGAAGCGCGAAAGAAGCTTGCCGTCCTTGTAGTCGATCTTCGGCGCGCCGGCGCCCGAGAACGGGCAGGTCTTGCGCCGGCGGAAGAATGGACGGCGTCCACCTGCGCCACCACCACCACCACCACCGCCGCCGCCGAAGCCGCCGCGATCACCGCCGCGGTCTCCACCGCCGCCGTAGCCACCGCCACCGGCGCGGTCGCCGCCGCCGCCGCCGCCATATCCACCACCACCGCCGCCGTAAGACGGACGGTCACCACTGCGCGGAGGTCCGCTGCGTTCGCCGCTCATGATTCAACTCCTGGAGCTCTGTCGAGGGCCGGGCCTCTTTCGGGACGGTCGCCGCGATCAGGGCGATCGCCGCGTTCGGGACGGCCTTCGAAGCTGCGCTCCGGACGGCCTTCAAAACCTTCTTCGTCGCCGCGGCCCCATTTGGCGTCGCGACGTTCGCGGGCTTGCTTGGCCAGCATGCCGGCGGAGGGACCTTCTTCGAGTTCTTCAACCTTGATCGTCATCAGACGGATGACGTCTTCGTTGAGCTTCAACTGACGTTCCATCTCCGCCACCGGCGCCCAGGGGCTGTCGATGTTGAAGAGGACGTAGTGGCCCTTGCGGTTTTTGTTGATCTTGTAGGTGAGCGAGCGCAGTCCCCATTGTTCGACTTTGGTGACTTTGCCGCCGCCATTCTCGATGATGGCTTTCATTTGGTCGGTCAATTGCTCGACCTGCGTCGTCGCGGCGTCTTGGCGCGCGATAAATACATGCTCGTATAACGGCATGGGAGCCTCCGTTAGCCACGGCGCCTGAGCACGGCCCCCATGGCAGTGCTTCGAGACGATGGACCAGCGGGGTTGTCGGACGACGTCGTCCCAAGGACCCGAATTCGAGAGTCCCACCCCACGGCCGCGGCCGGTTTCAAGAAGGCGCGGACTATACGGATTTGGCCTTCGGCCACAAGGGCGGAAATCCGCGGCGGGAAAACGGTCGCAGCGTTGCGGCGTTTGCTGCTGGGCCTTGGGGGGCTACCCCCTGTTTTCCGCGGTTTTGGGGTCGAGGTCGTGTTGCGTTAAACTTGGCGCTGCTTTGGCGGAGGTTGGGTCGATGCGGCGGATCGGGGCTTTGGCCGTTTTCACGGGCCTGCTTTTGGCGGGGTGCGATCAGGGGCCGAAGGCGCCTGCGTCCGTCTCGGCGGGACCTAAATGCGCGGCCGGAATCGAGCGCGCGGTTTCGTTCACGGCGGC
>JAIOQG010000037.1 GCA_021413465.1 Alphaproteobacteria bacterium
TCCAGTTCACGTTGTCGAATGCCATGGCCGGTGTGGCGGCCAGGGCACCGATTGCGAGAACGCCGAGGCTGGCCGCCAAGGTCCTCGCACTCTTGAGCGCTGTCATTACTTCGTCTCCCCATTCGGTTTAAGCTGCTCTAAATAGGACGACATATGGTCGTTCTCTACGAGGGCGCAGCTCGGATCCCTCGGTAGTCTCATAAAGTCGGTCATGATCTGGTAGACGGCCATTTCGGCGACCGAACGAACGCCGAGTTGCAGCGGTTCATTGCGCACATGGCCGGCTTCGAGTTCGACCAGCGTCGAATCCCAGAAGCGGAATATGTCGGCTTCGACTTCGTAGCCGTAAATTTGCTTCTGCAGCGACGAGACGTACGACACTGCAAAATTCTTTGAATTGATGACGCGCAGGTCCAGCGCGACGTTGACGACCGCCATGCGCGCGCCGCCGCCCACGCCCGCAACCCGCAAGCCCACGCCACCGGTTACGATGTTGTAGTTGAGCTCGGTCAAGGCGCCGACGATAATGAAATCCGTCGAAGGCAGCTTGCCGAAAGAATCGACGGTGCGGTTCAACCGGTTCTGTTCCGCAAGCTTCACCTCGGCAAGCGGAATCCGAAGGTCATAGCGTTCGACGAGATGCGCTTTCCCGGTCTTGTACAGCGCACTCATCACCATCTCGGCCGCACCTTGCGTCAGGTTGCTGCCGGCCTTGTCGTAATAGGAGACTTGCCCCGTCTTATCGGCGATCTCGCCGACCGCGAAGACCGGCAAGTTGCTGGCGGAAACCGTCTGCAGTTTGCGCAAACACTGGCTGTAGGGCGTGTCGTTGCTGGTGACCGGATAGACGATCAACGGCTTCACGCCCGTGGCATCTCCCGGCGCCATACCGGCGCACGAGGTCAACGATGTGGAAACGAATAGTCCGACTGCCAGTGCCGTAAGGCGTTTCATGTGTTTCCCCACCCCAAGTTCGCGCGCAATTGGTCAAGAAATCGCGCTGCGCATCATTAGGCGGAACCTACGGCGTTCGTTTCGCCTCTGCATTGGAGAGTAAGGCTGAGACTTTCGCGCCTTCCGAATTACCCCAACGGTGCGTCAACCCGAGGATTACGACAGGGGGCAAAGCCTGCCTCCTTCGGATGTACCCCGAACGGGCAGGCATACGAGTCAAACGCTTACTGACCGCTGCATGGCGCACGCAGCTGCAAGCAATAAGTGCAGCCCAGGCGGCACGTTCTGGCCGCAACCCGCCGGATGGGTCTGCGCCACCCCATTTGAGGTACACGTTGAGAACCGCTTCACGCGAGGGCAACCATTTGCAATCATCGCATCGAGTCGCAAGAGGCGACGAACGATTTTGATTGGAGGGCACCATGCTCCGCGCACGCATTCTAGTGACGGCACTCACAACCGTAACCATGACGGCCGTCGCGCCACTGGCATCGGCGGACGACCAATACACGTTCCCAAGCATCAGCAGTGCGACGATCAATGCAAACGCACCGGCAACGTTCGTAGCCCCTTCGGCGAATGTCGGCACACCGGGCGCCGCACCGTCGTTTCGATTTGGTTCACCAGCCGAAAATGCAAAAGGCGCCGAAGTCGCGCCGGTAGCGCTTGCGGATGCCGCGTTTTACGCTGAGCGTTTCGGTGGTCGTGCCGGCCACACAGACGCATACGGTTTTCGCTTTGCCACGCACGCATTGGGCTATGCCGGCTTTGCGAACTACGCCAACGATTACTATCGCTTGTTCACACCGGGTTTTGCGGTCTCGCAATGGACCGATCGCGTCGCGGGCTTCGTCGATATCGGCTACGGCGGCGCTGTCGATGGTTGGACTGCGGCGACTTATTACATGCCGCGGCTTCGCGGGCGCCACCGCGAGTCGTCGCCGGACCTGTCGCTCATGCCGACATTCCGCGCCCATCCGGAACTACAGCAAAACCCGACCTTTACGCAGCCGAATTAGCGCCGAACATCAAACGGCTTTCGGTGCGCGCCCGTTGCGCCCACCGCTATTGCTGCCGTTGTTCGTGAGCCCGTGCTGAACCGCCCAAATCGCGACTTGCGTGCGGTTGCTGGCGCCAAGTTTGCGCAACACGGTTTTCAAATGAACTTTGACCGTGGCCTCGGTGATCGACAGTTCCTTGGCGATCGCCTTGTTCGAATTCCCATCGGCCAGCCTGCGGATAATGTCGATCTCGCGCTGCGACAAAGCAATGTCGCCGACGCGCACGCGTTCCTGCGTGCCTTGGCCTGCGCGCATCGCACCCAGAAAATCGGTGAGCATGCTCGGAAACACTTTCTCGCCCAAGTTTACGAGGCGCAAGGATTCCACCAGCGCACTTGGCGAAATGCTCTTAAGCAAATACCCGTCCGCGCCGGCGCTGAACATGTCGGCCAGATGCGAAAGTTCGGCCGACTCTGCAAAGATCACCACGCGCGACTGCGGTTGAACGTCTTTCAAGGCAACGAGCGCGGAAGACCCCAGCGCGAAATCCAAAATGATCAAATGTGGCGCGCAGCCGTTAGAACCGTTGCGCGCAATTTCGTCGATCGTGCCGGCCTCGGCCGTCACCTCAAATCCACGCCCCTCAAGCTGCGACCGCAAACCGGACCGCAACAGCGGATGCGCGTCAATGAGCCAAACAGTTGTCGCTTCCACCCAAGTCCCCCACCCCATTTCGGCACGACACAAAGCAACGCGGCGCATCGAACTTTTAGGCCCGTAGCTACCCAACAACGCCGCCGACCCCGACGCGAATTAATAGGCCGTCCCTTCACCCGGTGCTAGCCCGATTAGCGCACGAGCGCACCTTAGGGTGTAAACCACATGTGCACGGCCCACGCTATGTGATGAGAGCTACATGATAAATCGATTCCAATGCGGACTTCCGGATTAACTATATTGCATTGCGTGTCTGCACTGAATCAGTTTTCCAAACCTTCAATGAATGCGCGGATATCGCCCATCACCGCTTCTGGCTTGTCGCGAAACGCGCCGTGTCCACAACCGTCATATACTTGCAACGAAGCCACACCAGCCTTGATGCAGGTCAAGATCTCGCGCGAAAGGTGCGGCGGCGTGATCGGATCTTCGGCGCCGGCAAGAACAAGCACGGGGCAAACCAATTTCCCAAGAGCCTCGCGAAAATCCATCTGCCGTATTTCGCCGTCCTCCAATGAAAAGTGACGGTACACCTCGCGCCGCATGATGGCGCGTTGGCGCGCCTCGGCCGCACCCTCGCGCACCGTCGTATTGTAGAGCGGCATGCAAACGCGCATGTAGGTTTCGAAATCGTCGTCGCTGCACGTTCGCCAGAACCGCTCCGCAATGGCGCGTGCTGCCGGTCCGCCTTTCGCTTCGAACATATTCAGCGCCGCGTCGAAATCCATGCGCGCCGCCGTACTCGACAAGACAACCGCACGCGGATGCGTCGGATACCGCGTCGCATAGCTTTGCGCCACCATGCCGCCGAACGATTGACCGAACACGATCGGCCGCACGATACCCAGCACATCGCACAGCGCGCGCACGTCGTCGCCCCACTGCGCCAGCGTCCATGTCGCGGCGTCGCTCGGCACGCTGCGCCCGTTGCCGCGATGATCGAAATAAACCACCTGCGCGATATCGGCGAAGACATCGAAATCGGGCCGCAACCCCGAATGATCGAACCCCGGCCCGCCATGCATCACGATCAGCGTCGGCTTCTCGCGCATGCGCGGACCCTCGATCGCAAGCTTTTCGCCCACGACATCGAAGAACAGACGCTGCGTTCCAAGTTGAACGAACATGTGCGCGGCCTGACCAAAGATGCGGATTTAAGAGGCCCGCATCTAAATCAAACGCGTCTCAGCCGCTAGCGAAATGTCAGTTGCACGGTGATGACATCGACGGACGAATTCGTAACCCCGACAAGATTGCCGCGAATGAGATTTTCGGGGTTTGCCGCCGTAAGCCCAATCGGCTCTTCGGGAATAAACAAGTGCGCGTATCCCACCTCGACGCTGGGGCCGTCTTCGAAGTCGTGCCGCACCCCGAACGCCAGCCAAGTCCGGTCGGCATCGGGAATGCGCGGGTCGCGGGTGGAGTCTTGCGTCGGGCTCTGATCGAACGCGACACCGGCGCGCAGCGTCCAATCCTGCGCCGGCCGATAGCGCACGCCCGCGGATGCGAAATAGGCGTCCTTCCAATTGTAGCTCTGCACCACGTCGGCCTGAAGCGGATTGGCAAACCGAACGCGCAACTCGTCGAACACGTTCCACCACGTATAGCCGAACTCGGTCATCAACGTGACCTGCGGCCCGACATCGATTGTCGCGCCGAGCGACGCCACCGCAGGCGTCGTCAACGCCGCCGATGCGCCGCTGTCGACAAACGCGCCCGAAAGACCGGACAGCAGAGTTCCGACGCCGGCGCCATCCAAGGTGAAATCAGCTTCGCCCTTGAGGACGTGTTCGACCTCTGACCGATACGACGCACCGATGCTGAGGCTGGGTGCGGGTTTCCACAGCGCGCCCAAAACGAAACCAAATCCCCAATCGTCGGCGTCGATCTCGGCGCTGCCGTCTTGCAGCGTAGGCAGCGCAAAGCCGACGCCATTGACGGCACCGATGGTGCCGAAATCGATCGCATTCGATAGCGTGCCCTTGGCATATTGAATCTGCGCGCCCGCCGACACGGCAAACTCCGGCGTCACGGCATAGGCCAGCGACAGCGCGGTGTTCACGGTGACAAGCTTCGAATTGAGTGCGTAGTAGCGGCCGGCCCACCCGTCATTGTAGCGCGTGCTCAAGCCCCAGGGCGCGGTGATCGAAAGCCCCGCCGTCAATTCCGGCGACAGCCGATAGCGTGCCTGTATACCGGGTTCGTACGCATCTTTGATGAACCCGTCCGGCGCCGCATCGCCCCCGGTGGGCGTTCCCAGCGCATTCGTCGCGACGGAGAAGAACGCGCTGGACGTCGGATAGATGCCATTGACCGTGACGCTCGCGTCCCAGTCCGCAACGCCAGAACTGGACGCTGGATTGAAGCTGACGAATTCAGGTCCATCCGCCTGGGCGCTTGCCCCCGCATAGGCCGACCCCACGCCCGACAGACTGTATTCACGCAATGCATACCCGGCTGCTGAGGCAGGAACCGTCAAAGACGGTAAACAAACACTTGCCAACAGAAGCGCGGCCACACGGGCGCAACCAAATTCACGGTGTGCTGATTGCATGTAAACGACCACTTTCACCCCACTGCAATCCACATTTCGCGCGCTTTGCTATGCCTGCGCAAGATGAAAAAAGCACTAATTGCCGAAGCAAACCAGCACGATCCCGCGCGCCGTAAGACTGTCCTTAACTGGGCAACCGTTAGATTTCCCTCTGTGGGCGAAAATAAAAAATGCGTGGGCTTGCCGGGTGGAGTTCCCCATTGAATTGAAAACAGAACGAATCGGTCAAAGCGATTTCGCTTTGAACCGGTTTTTTCTGCTGTTTCGCGATCCGCAGGTCGAAGCGGATTTCGCGGCGCGTTCGCTCGCGTCGTCGATGCCCTTCACGCGCACCTATCTCCTGGCCGCCATCGGCATCTATATCCTCTTCGGTTTTCTCGACGCCATCGTCGCGCCGGACTCACTGCCGGAAATGTGGTTGATCCGCTACGGCCTCGCGACGCCGGTGTTTTTGGGCGTCTATGGCCTCACCTACTGGCGCGAATTCTCCAAATACGTCCAACCGGCCCTGGCCGTCGCCATGGCCACTGGCGGCTTGGGCGTCGCGGCCATGTGCGCGATCCTACCGCCGCCGTACCACAGCGATTACTACGCCGGCCTGATCATGGTTGCCGTCTATTGCGGCACATTGCTCGGCATGCGCTTTGTCTATTCGATGTCGGTGACCTTGGGCATGCTGGTGGTCTACCAAGTCATCAGCCTGTGGATCAATCCGGTCAGCCCGACCGAATATATTTCGAACAATTTCTTCCTCTCGATGGCGACCGGCGTCGGCATTTTCTCGAGCTATGTTCTCGAGACCTACATCCGCAACAACTACATCGCCCAAAAAATCATCGAAGAAAAAAACCAGGTCATGAGGAGCCTCCTCGACGAGGCCGAAGCCGCCAACCGCGCCAAGAGCGAGTTCTTGGCCGTCATGAGCCACGAACTGCGCACGCCTTTGAACGCCATCCTGGGCTTCTCGGAAATCTTCAAACACCAAATGATGGGGCCGCTCGGTTCGCAGCGTTATCTGGAATATGCCGGCGACATTCACGACAGCGGCAAGCACCTCCTTGCCATCATCAGCGACATTCTGGATCTGGCGAAAGCGGAGTCGGGCAAGCTCGAGCTCAACGAATCCGACATCGACCTCGACGCCGTGATCGACGCCACGCTTCGCATGTGCCAACAAAAGGCCGTCGAGAGCAACATCAAGCTCGACTTCAAACCGGCGCGTAACGCCTTGCTCGTCCACGCCGACGAGCGTTTAGTTCGGCAAGTGGCATTGAACCTCGTATCGAACGCCGTGAAGTTCACGCCTGCAGGCGGCAGCATCACGATCGACGTGCGGGTGTCGTGCGACGCCGGCGTTTCGCTATCGGTGACGGACACCGGCATCGGCATCGCCGCCAAAGACCTTGACCGCGTGCTGCGCCCCTTCGAGCAGGTCGAAAGCGCACTCTCGCGCAGCCACGGCGGCACGGGCTTAGGCCTGCCTTACTCGAAAAAAGTCATCGAGATCCACGGCGGCACGCTCAAACTCTCAAGCAAAATAGGCGCCGGTACGACTGTCCGCGTCCACTTGCCGGCATCGCGTGTCCGCCAGGGCGAAGCGCCCGCCTTCGCACAGCGCGTCCTGCAAGCCGCGAGCTAAAACTCAAGAGCCGCGCGACAGTCTTTGCAACTTTGCCAACGCCGCCTCGCCGTTTTCACCGTAGGCGATCGTGCCCACAAAGCGGCCCTTACTATCGAGCAAAAAGATCGAGGCGGTGTGGTCCATCGTATAGCCGCCGCCGTCGAGTTCCGTTCGCGCGAAATAGACGCCAAGCGCCTTGGCAAGCCCGGCGATCTGATCCGGCGCCCCGGTCAGGGCGCGAATACGTCCGTCGAAAGACGACAGATACTGCGCCAAAACGTCCGGCGTATCGCGCGCCGGATCGACGGTCACGAAAAAGACACCGAGCTTGTCCGCATCCCCGCCCAGTTTTCCAAGCAGCGCCGTCAATGACGCCAGCGTGGTCGGGCAAACTTCCGGGCAGTAAGTGAAACCGAAAAACACGACCGCGGGCCGCCCCAACATATCGCGTTCGCTGACGGGCTTATTGCGCTGATCGACCAACTGGAACGCCGTCACAGTAGGCCCGCCAGCCACCGGCGACGGCCAAGACGAGCGCTCGCTCTGAAACCAACCCAGCCCCACCGTCAGAGAGCCAAGGACGAGCACGGCGATGAGGGCAACCGAGGTGTATCGGATGACGCGAAGAATGTCGGTTGTTCCCATTGTGACCAGCAGCCCTCTTTCATGCGCTCGGCACAACGACGCTTCGCCGAATGCCCGCACGCTCGAGCCTATCAAACAACCGAAGCCCGGGCTAAGCCGCTTTGCGCACGTACAGCAGACGCACCCGGCCGGTGGGATCGGTGTCCGTCCACGCGCCTTCATGCGGCAAATCGTCGACCCAGGCCAGCATGTCGCGGTCGGTGCGATAGAACAGGTGCCAATCGCCGATGAACTCCATCGGCCACAGATTGCTCAATTCGGTTTCGTTCATGTTCCCAATGATCAGCAATCCGCCCGGCGCGACGCGCTCATAGAGCCGCCCGACCAAGGTCTTCGCGCGCCTGTCGATCAGATAATCGATTAACCCGACGCAATAGACCAAATCCTGCGGCCCCAAATCGTCGAGCCACGGCCCGCCGCGCAACACGTCCATGAATGACACGTTCAACGCCTGCACCTTGGCCTGCGGCTTCACGGTCAGCGTCAGCGGATAGGCCTTTTCGTAGGCGTAGGCGAGCGCGTTCTGCTCTTGATCGACCAGCGTAAACTGAACCGGCGCATCCGGTGTCTCCGGATCTTCCAGATGCATCTGCACTTCGCGCGCCGAGCCGCAGCCAAGGCTCATGATGCGCGTCGGCGGCGAACCCTCGACGCGCGCGCGCACAACATCGCCGATCACCTTGCGCACCACATGCATGCGCGTCGTGATGCACTCGGAAATCTCGAGCCCGATGCGATGCAAAAGCTGCGCATAGACATCGCTGCCTTCGCGCTGCCAGTCGTAAACATAATTCATAATTTCGAAGTCGCCGGGATAGCCCGACGGTTTGAAATAGCTGCGACGCCAAATCGGGCCGTGATTGAATTCCGGCGACAGCACCAGTTCGGTGTACTCCTTGACCGCTTCCAGGCGCTTCTTGTCCGCCATGACGTCTTTGACAAGGTCGTTGCCCGTCCGCCAAAGGCTGCGCCACTGCGGAACGATGCGCTCTTCGCACATCGCAAATGCCTCGTCCGCACTCAAGCCCGTCGCCTGATTGGGGAACGGCTTGGTGCTGGATTCAACGACCGAACGATAGGCCCGCAAAAAGCGCAGCACGTCCGCGCAATGCGCCCGGTACTCCGGCGACACCAACCCGCCGACATGCGGTTCAAGTGTGGCAAGCTGTTGCGAGATGCGCGCTTGCGCGTTACGGCGAAGCAAAGAGTGAAAATCGACGACCCCGTCGACGAGGGTGAGCGCCACTTTCGAGCCGAAAACCGAACGCTCGCCGCGAACGACGCGTGCCTGACCTTCGAAAATCGTAAGCCCGGCCTGCTTGACGACCATCGGCAACAATTCGCCGGCTTCGAAGATAGCCTCGACACTTTGATTTGCACTGGCGGAAACGCCGGTCAAACTAATGTCGCTCATTCGAAAGGCGCCACCCTTCAAAATGATCTTCGGTGGCATTCCGGCAAACAGTTCGCTCGCCTCATAGCGCTTGGGCCGGAAGAAAATTTGGCGGCCGCTGGAGCCTTTGAGTTCTTCGTAAGCGAGCATATTCCCCCCAAAGGCGAGTTTGGCACTGCCCCTCAGACTGACGTTGTAGGTCTATAGCGAAAAAATGCCCGCGGTCAAAGTTCGGACGCTAAGTTCACGCCGAGTTTAACATTGATGCGTAAGGGTAAATGGTCCGTTAACCATGATCGAAACGCACGACCGCGGCTTACTGACGTTCTCGTCAAACCACATCGACTGAAAAGAACAATATGTCGCCCAAAAATCCGGCACTCGCCGCCGACATCGTCGTGTTCGATCGCCTCGGGCGCCTGCTCCTCATTCGGCGTAAGCACCCGCCTTTTAAAGATCGCCACGCGCTCCCCGGCGGCTTTGTCGAATATGGCGAGACAGCCGAAGCCGCGGCACTGCGCGAATTACATGAGGAAACGGGACTAACAGCGAAATCGCCGCGCCTTATCGGCGTGTATTCCGATCCCAAGCGCGACCCGCGCGGTCATGTTGTTTCGATCGCCTACCTTGTCATCGTGGGCAAAGTGAATCCCAAAGGCGGCGACGACGCCAAATCCGCTGAATTCCTCGACAATTGGCGCGGCAAAAAGCTCGCCTTCGATCACAACAGAATTGTCGCCGACGCTTTGCGCCTAATCGAGCGGAGCTAAGCGGACTGTGCCGCCGCCCTAACCGCATCGATCAGCGCCATCGATTTGATCGGATCGTCGTCGGCCAGCGCAAAAGGCGCACCGTCGAGCAGCGCCGCGACAACGGCTTCCAGCTGCGCCGCGAAGGTCGCGGGCCCATCCACGGTTTCTTTGCGCACGACACCGTCGATCCGCGTTTCGAGCAGATGCCCCATTTGCGGCGCGAGGGGGTTCATCACACTCATTCTGCCAAGCGAACCCTCGACGTTGACGAACGCCTTGAAGCTCTCCCCGTCCATGCCGCACGAAATACGCGCCGGCAAACCGCTTGGAAAACGCAACTCGGCTTGCGTTTCCGCATCGACCCCGGCGACGATCCGCATGCGGGCCGACGTGACGACGGGCTCTTCCCCCGCCACCACGCGCGCCCACTGCAACGGATAACAACCCAGATCCATCAACGCCCCGCCGCCAAGGCGTGCGTCCCAGCGAAATTCTCCGGGCGTATTCTCGATCGGAACATGAAACGCCGCTTCGATCGCCTTGAGCGCGCCGAGTTGACCGCCGCGCACAATGTCGGTGATGCGCTGCCATAACGCGTGATGACGATAATGAAAGGCCTCGAACACGCGCCGTCCGGCAGACCCGGCTGCCGCAACCATTTCAGCCGCCTGCACGGCGTTCATGGCAAACGGCTTCTCGACCAAGACATGCTTTCCCGCGCGCAACGCGGCGATGGCATTTTCCGCATGAAACGCAGGCGGTGTGGCGATGTAGACAAGATCGATGTCCGGGTCGGCCATCAACGCGGCATAGGTCGCGTGCACTTTGGCAATGCCATGCACTGCGGCAAAGGCATGGCCCCGCACAGGGTTGCGCGCGGCGATGGCGAAGACATGTGTCCGCGGATTGTCCTTCGCCGGGGCGATCATGGCATAGACAGCGACGCGGGCAGCGCCGATGATGCCGATATTCAGTGCGTGACCTGTGTTCATGCGCGCATGATGCGTGATCGGAGTCGCAGGCGCAAACCGATTAATCGCATTGACATTTATTTTCAATTTTCGTTAAGTAATTTGACGATGTGCAATCGATGACAGCTTTTCGACGGCTGTGGAGAATGTCCCGCGCATGACCGGCACCGCAGCCCCAACGGCCACCCGCGCAGCAGTCGCGTTTGTGTTCATCACCTTGATGCTCGACGTGCTCGCGATGGGTGTTGTCATCCCCGTGCTGCCGAAACTGATTGAGGGTTTTATGGCCGGCGCTCCCGCTGACGCGGTGCGCATCGGCGGTTGGCTCGGCGTTGTCTGGGCGCTGATGCAATTCGTCTTCACGCCGATCCAAGGCGCACTGTCGGATCGCTTCGGACGCAGACCCGTGCTTTTGCTCTCGATGACCGGCTTAGGCCTCGACTACATCTTGATGGCGCTGGCGCCGAATTTGGCCTGGCTCTTCGTCGCGCGCGCAATTTCCGGCATGACCGCGGCAAGCTTCGGCACCGCCAACGCCTACATCGCCGACATCACGCCGCCCGAAAAGCGCCCCGCCGCCTTCGGCTTGATGGGGGCGGCATTCGGCATAGGCTTTGTTTTGGGACCTGCCCTCGGCGGTTACGCCGGCAGCTTCGACCCGCGCTTGCCCTTTTGGGTCGCGGCCGGATTGAGCCTACTCAACGCGGCTTACGGTTTTTTCATTCTGCCCGAATCCCTGCCCCCCGAACGTCGCAGCACCAAGCTCACCTTTGCCAACGCCAATGTCTTCGGCTCGTTCCGCCTGCTCGCGTCCAATACGCAACTCGCCGGCCTTGCGACCGCGCAGTTCTTCTACATGGTCGCGCACAACGTCTACCCGACCGTGTTCGTGTGGTTCACGATGTACCGGTACGGTTGGGACGAAAAAACGAACGGCCTCGCTCTTGCGGCGACCGGCGTCGCCAGCATCGTCGTCCAAGGCGGCCTTGTCGGTCCCGTCGTAAAATTCTTGGGCGCGCGCCGCTCCATCATCACGGGATTGATGTTTGGCATTACCGGCTTCTTGATCTACGCCGTCGGCCCCACCAGCACGTCGATCTGGATCGCCATTCCGATCGGCGCACTCTGGGGTCTTTACGGACCCGCGGCCCAATCCTTGATGACGCAAAGCGTCAGCCCGTCCGAGCAAGGCCGCCTGCAAGGCGCCTTGGGCAGTCTCATGGGCATCGCATCGATTATCGCGCCGATCCTTTACCCGCGCGTCTTCGCCGCCGCCATCGAACTGAACGATGCTTCGCCCATGCCGGGCGCGCCACTGCTCGGCGCGCCGTTTTTCGTTGCGGCATTCTTGCTCTTTTGCGGTCTAATCATAGCTTGGCGCGTCACGCGCCCGCAGGCGGCGCCCAGCGCGACGCCGTAAAACGCGCCGAGGTTACGTTTGCAACGGCTCGCGCATGTCCAGCCAGCGCCATTCGCTCGCGTGCTGCACGGACGCGACGCGCGGCACAACCGCATCTTTCGCAAAGGGCCGATGGATCAAGACGACAATCTTCCCGATGCCCCTCAAATGATCGAACACGGGAATTCCCGTATATTCGAACAACAGCTTGTCGCCGGTCGTTGTGGTCGCTGGCGTGAGTTGCCACAGACCGCACGGGCGCGACAGCATCAAGAACGCACTGTCAAAGGCGTCACCTTTGATAGCGTCATCGACGATGTCGAGATAATCGTAACCGACCAGATCTCGGCCAAGAAGCGTCGACAGACCACGGCCGGCGGAACTCAAGCATAGCGTATGCGACTCATGGTCAGGATCGATGATCCCGATCCAAGGCTCCAATGCGGTGAGCTGGCCGAAATCGATGTTCGCCAGTCGCGGCAGCACGCTGGCATGCCCCGTGGCCCGCGCCACTTTTTCAAAGTGCAGGCTGGCCCCGGACCGATCGCCTGTACTTGAAGCTGAACTTTCGAACATCGCCCATTTGTCCCATGCAAAAACCAAACAAATGTTTCACGCAGCGGCATATTCCGCTTGATTGCTCTGCAAGGCATATCGAAATATCCGAGATTACGCACTGGCACAATTGTCACCGCCGTCAATTGTGTTTCGCCGGGCAATTGCAAATGAATCAATCCAAGATGGAGTCTTGTGAGATGGCCGAGTCCAAAACAAAACCAACGAAAATTGATGTCGGCGCCCTCTTGCGCAAAATCGCTGACGAAGAGAAACGCAACGACTGCGCCAAACTCGTAGACATCATGCAAAAGGCTTCGAAGTCGCCCCCGGTCATGTGGGGCACAAGCATCGTCGGCTTCGGAAGCTACACCTACAAATACGAGAGCGGCCGCGAAGGCGATTGGCCGATCGTGGGCTTTTCGCCGCGCAAGCAGAACCTAACGCTCTACATCATGCCGGGCTTCGAAGACTATGGCGAACTGCTCAAAAAGCTCGGCAAGCACTCGACCGGCAAATCGTGTCTCTATGTCAAACGCCTCGCCGATATCGACCTGGGCGTTTTGAAAACGATCGTGACACGCTCGGTCGCAGCCATGAAAAAGAAGTACTCGAAGGGCGTTTAGCCGGGCATAACCTCGTTCGCACTCGGTCGCGCCGCAATGAACGAGGGCAGCGCTTCGCACGCCGCTGCCAATCCTTTGAGCCTAAGGAAACGGGACCCAGCCAGAACCTCGGGCACTCTCAGCCTGAGATAGCCGAGCATGGCACCCGTTGTCAGGTCGGCTTGCGAGAACCGGCCGCTCACGAACCACTCGCCGGTCAAACGCTCGTCGAGCCACTGCAACGCGCCTTCGAGCTGGATTCGACAACGCGCCAGCCAGTCTTCGTTCACGCCACCAGCGCCGTGAAAGTGGCGCTCATAGACCATGGCGCCAGCCTTATCGATCGCGCCGGTCGCCGCCGCAATCAACTGCAACATGTGCCTGCGCTCGGCACCAAACCGCGGCGTCAAGGCATGCGCAGGACCCACGGTCTCGTCCAGATAATCGATGATCGCCGCGCTATCGATCAAAACCTCGCCATCGTCGAGCACGAGCGAGGGAATACGCACCAGCGGATTGATCTTTGCCATCGCCGTCGCATCCGTGAATACGGATATCGGATTGCGCGTGAAGAAAAGTCCGTAATGGTGCAGCGTGACGGCAACACGGCGCACATAAGGGGAATCGTACTGGCCGACGAGAATCATGATCTGAGCAATCGCAGGGGGTTATCGGAAATTCTTAGCCCGCGACTTTAGCACAAGTTCGCGCCGCCGGCTGGCAACAGCCGGTTGCATCGCCTGTGCGCGCGCTATAATGCGCGAATCAATAAGTTGAGGGTTTTCCATGGCGCGCTATCGTGAACGCCGCGTTCGGCTCAGTTCGTCGTCTCCCACATTCGACGTCTTCCCGCTGCTCGCATTGCCGATGATTTACTACAACATCGTCGTCTTCACGTGGACCGGCACCGACCCCGTGCAGGTCAACGCCTGGCTCGCCAGCCACGCGTTTCAACTCACGATGTTCTCGGGCGCCGTATGGTCGATGACCCAGGCCGACGTGATCGTGGCCGCCGCGATGGGACTACTCTTTATCGAAATCCTCAAATCCGTCGGCTCGCCGATGCTGTCGCTCGTCAATCACGGCATCGCCGTCATGACGCTTCTCGTCTACGTCGTCGAGTTCATTTCGTTCCCGGGCTTTACAACCTCGGTCTTCTTCATGCTGGCCTTAATGCAGCTTATCGACGTTATTGCCGGCTACACGATCACGATCGTCTCGGCGCGTCATCTGAACCGTTGATGCCGCCGTTCGGCCCGTCCTGACCGCGGCATTCGCCCGGTCGGGACTATTCAAGGGCGCGGCTCGAAATCCACCGCCGACATTGCCGGCGAACTGCACTATCATCGCCTCCAGGCAGGCCCGCACGGCCCGCCGATAAAAATTGGAGGAATGGCCATGGCGAAGAAATCCACTGACATCGGCGTCTATCGCGTTACGGAAATTATCGGCACCAGCAAGACCTCGTGGGAAGACGCCGCCAAGAGCGCCGTCGAAGCCGCGTCGAAGTCTCTCCGCGACCTACGCATTGCCGAAGTCACCAAGCTCGACATGAAACTCGACGACGACGGCAAAGTCGTCGCCTACCGCGCCCGCGTCTCGCTCTCGTTCAAATACGCGCCGTAAGCGCCCCTACCACGTCGCAGAGAGCCGCTTCCGGTCGACCGGCAGCGGCTCTATTTTTGCCAGCCCAAACACGCCCCGCACCTCCGCCAATGTGCGCGCCGCCACCTCCCGCGCCGTCGCGGTTCCTTCGCCGATCAACCGCATCACATAGGCGGGGTCGCGCGCGAACTGTTTTCGCCGCCGCCTGACCGGTTCGAGCAAAGCTTGCAAAATATCGTTCAAACGCGACTTCAGCGCGCCATCGCCAAGCCCGCCGCGCCGGTAATGCGAACGAAGCTCTTCCACTGCCGCCCGGTCGGGATCGAACGCATCGAGATAGGCAAACACCGCGTGCCCCTCCGCCCGTCCCGGGTCCGACACCCGCAAATGTCCGGGATCGGTGAACATCATCTGCACCGCGCGCGCGATCTCCTCGCTCGACGCCGACAGATTGATCGCATTGCCCAGCGATTTCGACGCCTTTGCCTTGCCGTCGATGCCGGGCAGTCGCGGCATGGTCGACAACAGCGCCTTCGCCTCCGGCAACACGTCGCGCCCGGCAAGACGGTTGATGCGAAACGCTATCTCGTTCGTCTGTTCGACCATCGACAATTGATCGTCGCCCACCGGCACCAAGGTTGCCTTGAACGCCGTGATGTCGGCCGCCTGCGACACCGGATAGCAAAGAAACCCGGCCGGAATATCGCGTGCGAACCCGCGCTGCTGAATTTCGGCTTTGACGGTCGGGTTGCGTTCAAGCCGCGCCACCGTGACCACGTTCAGATACAGCATCGTCAAATCGCTGAGCTCAGGCACCCCCGACTGCAACACGAACGGCGACAGCGTGGGGTCAAGCCCGACCGCAAGATAATCGAGCGCAACCTCCAACACGTTTTGCGCCACGCGCCCGGCATCGCCCGCATTGTCGGTCAAAGCCTGTAAATCCGCGATCAACACGAACTGCCGCCGGCACTGACCTTGCAGCGCCAAACGATTGGCAAGCGACCCGGCAAAGTGCCCCAAATGCAAAGGCCCGGTCGGCCGGTCGCCGGTCAAGATTATGTCGTTCGAATAGTCCGTCACGGCAATTCTCCCTCGTGATCGAAGGAAGCTCCGGACGGATGAAACACGCGCGCCACCCGCCTTAAGCGGGCCACCAATACTGAGCGATGGTGAGTGAGCGCGTCATGATGGCGAGACCATAATCTGCCGCGCCGAAAAGCGCAAATCATCGCAATATGCTGTCATCCCGGACGCTAGCGGAGCTCGATCGCGCAGCGATCTAGCGAAGCTTGCGAGCCGGGATGACAGCGGGAGTTAGAACACCACCGCGAACTTCCCGTTCTTCGGCCAGCCCTTCGGCACTAGGCGTCCGGCCTGCGCGCGGCCGCCGACATAGTCCTTAAGGTCCGCCTTCTCCCAAGTGCGCCCGTTATAGTCGCGCAAGCCCTCGGCCATTTTAAACGTCGCCGCGTCGATCAAGCCGCCGTCTTTGTATTTCTGCAGCGAAACGCCTTTGCCTTTGTTGAGCTCCGGCACTTCGTCGAGCTTGAAGATCACCATCTTGCGGTTCTCGCCGATCAGCGCCACGTGATCGCCCTCGACCGGCGTGCAAACCTTGGCCTCTTCGAGCGGATCGACGCCCATCACCTGGCGGCCGCCCTTTTTTTGCGCGATGACCTCGTCTTCCGCCACGCGGAACCCGCGCCCCGACGTCGACGCCACCAGCAACTGCCGCCCCGGCTGATGCACGAACAAGGCGACGATGTCCTTGTCGTTTTCCAGATCGCACATCAAACGCACCGGCTCGCCGTTGCCCCGCCCGCCCGGCAACGCCGAACAATCGAGCGTGAAGAAGCGCCCGTCGGTCGCAAAGATCAAAAGCTTGTCCGTCGTCTGCGCCTTGACCCAATACCGCCCCTTATCGCCCTCTTTGAACTTGATGTCGTCGCTGGGCTCGATGTGGCCCTTCATGGCGCGGATCCAGCCTTTGTCGGAACAGATCACGGTGATCGGCTCCTTCTCGACCAGCGAATCCAACGGCACGTCATCCATCTCCGGCGCGCCCGAGAACGTCGAACGCCGCTTGCCCAACAGCGTCTTCGCGCCGAACTTCGCGCGCAAATCCTGAAAGCTCGCCTTCAAGCGATCGTTCTGTAAATCTTCCGACTTCACCAGCGCCCTCAATTCCTTCTGCTCCGCCGTCAGCGCCTTGTGCTCGCCGCGAATCTCGATCTCTTCCAAGCGGCGCAAGCTGCGCAGCCGCATGTTCAATATCGCTTCCGCCTGATTGTCCGTCAGCTTAAACGCCTTCATCAATTCCGGCTTCGGCTCGTCGGACTCGCGGATGATCTTGATCACCTTGTCGATGTTCAAGAACACCGCCAGATAACCTTCGAGCAACTCCAACCGGTCGGCGATCTTGGCCAGGCGATGACTCGCGCGCCGGATTAACACGCCGCGTTGATGCTCAAGGAACGCAATCAGCGTTTGCTTCAGGCTCATCACCCGCGGCGTCTGGTTCGCGTCCAGCACCGTCATGTTGAGCGGAAAGCGCGTTTCCAGATCGGTCGACCGGAACAACTGCTCCATCATGATTTCAGGTTCGATGTTGCGGTTCTTGGGGATCAGCAGAAGACGAATATCTTCCGCCGACTCGTCGCGCACATCGTCGAGGAACGGCAGCTTCTTCTCCCCGATCAGCTCGGCAATCTTCTCGATCAATTTCGATTTCTGAACTTGATAAGGAATCTCGGTGACGACGATGACCCACGTCCCGCGCGCGCCCTCTTCCTTTTGCCAGCGCGCCCGCACGCGAAAGCCGCCTTTGCCCGTGCGATAGGCTTCGGCAATCGATTCCGCAGGCTCAACCACAATGCCGCCGGTCGGAAAATCGGGACCCTTGATATATTGTAGCAGCGTGTCTTCGCGCGCATTCGGCGCACCCACGAGATGGATCAGGGCTTGCGCAATCTCGTCGAGATTATGCGGCGGAATATTGGTCGCCATGCCGACCGCGATGCCTGCCGCGCCATTCGCCAGCAGATTGGGAAACCCGCCCGGCAGAATGACCGGCTCTTTGTCTTCGCCGTTATAGGTGAGGCGGTAATCGGCGCCATCGTCGTCCAAGCCGTCCAGCAGGATTTCCGCAACCGCGGTCAGCCGGCTTTCCGTGTAGCGCATCGCCGCCGCGTTATCGCCGTCGATATTGCCGAAATTCCCCTGCCCGTCGATCAGCGGATAGCGCAGCGAAAAACTCTGCGCCAAGCGTACCAAGGCGTCGTAGATCGATTGGTCGCCGTGCGGATGGAACTGACCCATCACGTCACCGACGACGCGCGCGCACTTCTTGAAACTGGAATTCGGATCGAGCCGCAACCGCTGCATCGCAAACAGCAAGCGACGGTGCACCGGCTTCAAGCCGTCGCGCACATCCGGCAACGCGCGCTGCATAATCGTCGACAGCGCATAAGCGAGATAGCGTTCGCCCAGCGCATCCTTCAAATCGACGTCGCGCACAATGTCTTCCAGCGCCATCACGAATCCCTTTGATTTGCTTGAGAACGCTTGCCTAGCGGGCGGGGGCGCCCGCCGCAAGCCGCTCGCATAACCGCGCCCGCGCCGGGGGCATTGCCCCGCTGTGCGTTTCCACGACCGCGCGTTCCAAAAAGAACCCCGTCAGCGCCAATCCATCCACAAGATCGTGCACGCTGGCCGCCTCGTCGCCGGGCGCCAAAAAAGCGGGGAGAACGAGCAAACGGGCGCGATAAGGCGCGGCAGCCCCCTCGCTCACCGCCCGCCCCGTCTTCGGCGATACGTGGGTCAGCCTGTCGGTGACACCCGTAGCCGCACAACTGGCAAGGTCGAGGCCAAACCCCAAATCCTCCAGCAGAACGACTTCGAACCGCACGTAATCCGTAACCCAATCGGGTGAGGGCGTAATGGCAAGCGTATTCAACAACGCATCCAGCGCTTCGTACACGCGCGTGTGGTTCTCGCGCTCGGGCAATGTCGCCGCCGCCACGGCACAAGCGGAACTCAATCCCGCGAGCTTCAACGCGTCGTCGAAGAAATGCGCCGCCCGCGCCGCCGCAAGCTCAACCGTGAAGCTGCCCAATTGCTGATCGAGCCGCGCCCGCCATTGCACCTTGACCGCGTTGCCGCGCTCGAGCGTGCCTTTGATGCGCTTCGACGATGCCCCGCGCACCAGCCCCAAATGCCGGCCGTGCTCGCGCGTCAGCGCTTCAAGGATCGCCCCATTTTCTCCTAGCGGGCGCAACCCCAGGATGATTGCTTCGTCGCTCCACTCCATGCGGGAAACAAAGCCGCGCGCTGAGCCGTGTCAAGCCGTTCCCTTGGGTCGAACCCGCCACAGCGTATGGATAATATCGTCACCCGCGCAGTAGAGATCGAAGCCCACAATTGCGGTGGACTGGAAACCTCACTAATTTTCCCGCGCCTAGTCTTGACGCTCGATCCGTCCACCCGCGATCAGGTCTAGTAACCCGGAGGGAAAATGAGCGTTTTCACCACCGGCGCCAGATTTGGCGCCACAGTTTCATTCATTGTTTTCTCAGCGCTGGCTACGCCGGCCTCCGCCGAGGGACTGAAGATCAGCGATCCCGACAGCAACGTGGAATATCTGACCGCGCCCATGATCGGCGAGATGCTGACGCAGCTTGGCGCCAGCGATGTTCAACTCTCCGAAGAGGGCAAGAACAAGCTGATCAAGTTCAAGGACGTCGATAAGCCGCTTCTCATCGCTCTGGTCGGTTGCGACGTAAAGCCCGAGGGTTGCTTGGGCATGGTGATGTTTGCGGGCATGGATCCCGGCACGACGAAATATCCCCTCGAATCCTTCAACGCCTTCAATCAGAAACAGAACTTCGTCACGTCGTTCAAGCTCGACGACAACAAATATGCGGTGACGCGCCTGGTGATTTCCGAAGGTGGCGTGACGAAGAAAAACCTCGCCGTAAACATCGTGAACTTCGCCGCCGCGCCGAACGAGATCATGAAGTTCCTCAACTCCCAAATCGTGGCCGGCCTGCAAGAAGGCAACCCGCAATTCCAGACTGCAAGCCTGAGCGTCACACCGTCACGCGTTGTCGCTCTCGCCCCGCTCGAGATTGCGAAATTCGTGGCCTCGATCCAGATGCCGAACGCCAAAGGCCTGCAAAAACGCCAATAACGCCAGGAAAATACAGAAATTCGCGGCAGCGGGGCACACCCGCTGCCGCGCCCTTAATCGCAACGTTCGGAGGATATCGTGAACAAGTTTCTGCTCTCTGCCGCCTTCGCTGCGGTGACTTTGGCTGCAACCCCCGCGATCGCGGCGGACGCGTTGATCATGCGCCTTTCGTCGTTGAAGTTGTCGGCTGTGTTGATTGCGATGGGCGCGAAGGAAGTGGCGGTAAAAAGAGACAGCGCCGATCTGGAGTTCGTTTCCTTTAATGACGGCAACGGCCCCGTCGATTTTGCGCTGTCGGAATGTAACGCCGACGGCTGTCAATCGTTGCAGATGTTCATCCTCTACGATTTGACCGAATCGAAGAAAATTTCATTGGCCACGCTCAACTCTTTCAACGGCAAATATCTCGATGCTCAAGTCGCCCAACTTGAGGACGGAGCCGTGATAATGTCCGATCTCTTCGTCACCACGGGTGGCGTGAGCGAGGACAATCTCAAGGAAAACATTTCTATCTTCCTCAACGCGCCGAGAGTCTTTGCCACCCATCTCAAGGAACAGAAAATCGCGTCGAACGCCGTGCAGGCACAGCCGGTGGGGATGACGCCGGCGATGACCGTTCAGACGGGCATTGCGACGCAACGCCCTCGCCTACAAAACGCGAAAATCCTGCAAATCCTGTCGCGGCCCAACCGCCGCCCGGGCCGCCCGCTCGGTTAGTGCGAACGCTTGGGGATTTCTAACCCCATCTCACGATAGTGCGCGGGATCGTCGGCCCAGTTCTCGCGCACTTTAACGTGCAGAAACAAATGCACCTTGTGGCCGAACAATTCTTCCATCTCCGCCCGCGCCGTCGATCCCAATTCCTTGATCGACGCGCCGCCTTTGCCCAGCACAATGGCCTTCTGGCCGTCGCGCTCCACGAAGATCGTTTGCTCGATGCGAACGCTGCCACCCTTCATCGCCTTCCACTGTTCGGTGACGACGGTCGAGGAATAGGGCAATTCCTGATGCAGCCGGTCGTAAATGCGCTCGCGCGTGATCTCGGCCGCCAGCAGCCGCAACGGAATATCCGCCGCCTGATCGGCCGGATAGGCCCACGGTCCCGGCGGCACCGACGCCGCAAAATGCGCCAGCAACTCTTCCGTGCCGTCGCCGGTCTGGGCCGAAATCAAGAACACCGGATTGAATTTCGCTCTGTTGCGCAAGCTATCGACCAGCGGCAGCAACTGATCGCGCCGCATGCCGTCGATCTTGTTGATGATCAGCGTCGCCGGCCGCGAGGCCGCGTTTAGTCCGTCGACGATGCGCGTCGTGTCGCGCGCCGCCATGCCGTTGGGATCGGCCAACAGCTCCGGCGCATCGACGATCAAACTGACGAGATCGGCATCCGCCGCCCCCGCCCACGCCGCCTCGACCATCGCCTTGTCGAGATTGCGCCGCGGCTCGAAGATGCCGGGCGTGTCCACCAGCACGATCTGAGAAACGCCATGAATGGCAACGCCGCGCACGCGCATCCGCGTCGTCTGCACCTTGCGGCTGACGATCGAAACCTTCGATCCGACGAGCCGGTTCACCAATGTCGATTTGCCCGCATTGGGCGCACCGATGACGGCCACAAAGCCGCAACGGGTAGGTTCGCTTGTCATGAGGTAAGTTCTTTCATCAAGGCGCGCGCCGCCGCTTGTTCGGCCGCGCGAAGACTTGCGCCTTGACCGGAGGCGGGATCGCGCCCGCGCACCGAAACTTCGACGGTAAAATGAGGGGCGTGATCGGGACCTTCGCGCTTGGCCACGCGATACGCCGGCGTGCCCAGCTTGCGGCCTTGCGCCCATTCCTGCAGCGCGTTCTTCGGATCGCGCAGGTCGCCCGTCACCTCGGCCAAGAACGGCTGCCAGTGATGCGTCACGAATTTCCGCGCCGCGTCGATACCGCCGTCCAGATACAACGCCGCGATCACGGCTTCGCAAGCGTCGCCCAGAATGGCGGCTTTCTTCCGGCCGCCCGAACGATCTTCGGACGCTGCCATAATCAGAGCCTTGTCGATACCTGCAGCCTCCGCCACGCGCGCGCACGCTTCCATCCGCACCATCGCATTGAGCTTGAGCGCAAGCGAGCCCTCTTTCTCTTTCGGGAACTCGTTCATCAACAGCTCGGCGATCAGGAAACCGAGCACGCGGTCGCCCAGAAACTCGAGCTGCTCGTTGTCGTCGCCCACCGCGCTGGCATGCGTCAGCGCGCGCGCCAACAGGGTCTCGTCTTTGAAACGGTGGCCGAAAGCCAAGGTGCCGGTTTTGCCGTCTTTCGCGCGTGACCGCACGGCAGCAGCCGGTGCGCCGTCGCGCGCTTTCGTTCGACTAACCAACGGCATTGAAGAAACGGCTGTAGCGGATTGCCCAGGGCCAGTTCCAGATTTCCCAGATTTGCGCTTTTCCATTGGTCGAGAAAAAGATGACGTCGGCCCGACCGACAAGGTTCTCTTCGGGGACGAATCCCACGCCGCTGTCGGGAATGCGGCTGTCGTTGGAGTTGTCCCGGTTGTCGCCCATCATAAAGTAATGCTTGGCCGGAACAACGAACTCTTGCGTATTGTCCGCGTTGGGCCAGTCGGGCTTGCTGTCGAGAATATAATGGCTCACGCCGCCCGGCAGCGTTTCGCGATATTTCGGCACGCGAATTTCCGACCCATCGTCGCGCACTTCGATGAAGTCGTCGACGCGCTCCATCTTGCAAGGCACGCCGTTGATGTGAAGCACGCCGTCGATCATTTGAATGCGGTCGCCGGGCAAACCGACCAGCCGCTTGATATAGTCCTCCGTCGTGCGCGCGGGATATTTGAACACGACCACATCGCCGCGTTCCGGCTGCCCCGCCCACGCGCGGCCCGAAAACAAATTCGGCGACCACGGAAACGAATAGTTCGAATAACCGTACGAGAATTTCGAGACGAACAGATAGTCGCCGACCAGCAGCGTATCTTCCATCGAACTCGATGGAATGTTGAACGGCTGATAAAGAAAAGTGCGAATGAACAACGCAATCAACAGCGCATAGACAACGGTCTTGATCGCTTCGAACGTCGGCGACGTCCACCACGTCGACGACGGAACTTCGGACTCCATCAGCGCCCCTTCACGACGTTATGCTTCCACGCAAACTTGAGACGCAATGCGGAGCGATCATCCGATCAAATTCAAGAGCCGGCTGTAGCGGATGGCGAACGGCCACTTCCAGACTTCCCAAAGTTCGGCCGAGCCGTCATGCGAGAAGAAAACGACCTCGGCACGCCCGACCAAATTCTGCTCGGGCACGAATCCCACGCTCGCCCGGCTGTCGTTCGAATTGTCGCGATTGTCGCCCATCATGAAATAGTTGCCGGGCGGCACGACGAACTCTTCCGTATCGTCGAGCTGCGCGCCGTCGAAGCGCTTTAAGATAACGTGCGTCACGCCGCCGGGCAGCGTTTCGTTGTAGCGCCGGACATGCTGCTCGCTGCCGTCTTCCGCGTTCTCGATGCGATCGGAGATTTTCTCGAGCTTCACCGGTTCGCCGTTGATGTGCAGCACGCCGCCGATCATCTGCACCCGGTCGCCGGCCACACCCACCACACGCTTGATATAGTCTTCGGTGGGATCGCTCGGCAGGCGAAACACCACGACGTCGCCGCGCTGGGCCGGGCCGTCCATCACGCGGCCGGCAAACGCAACCGGCGTGAAGAAGGGAAACGAATACTGCGAATAGCCGTACGTGAACTTCGAAACGAACAGATAGTCGCCGACCTCAAGCGTGCCCTCCATCGAACTCGACGGAATGCGGAACGGCTGGAACAGCAACGTCGGCATAAAGAGAAAAAAGAAAAACGCGATGCCAAGCGTCTTATACGTTTCGACGGCATAGTCGCCGCGCCACCAGGGCTTCTCAGTTTCTGACGTCATAGCCATTTCCCGCCGGATTTCCGCTTAGACATGAGGTCTGGCCTCGCCAGTGTCAATTCGCACCCCATTACGAGCGGTTAATTTACACGAAAACACGAAAAAAAGGCACTAATCGGGCGCAGACACAGGCACGGCCGAGATGATCACGATCGCTTGAGCCAGCGGAAAATCGTCAGTAATCGTCAGATCGATCTGCGCCAACATGCCGGCCGGGGTAATCTCTTTGAGCCGGGCGGCTGCCCCGCCGGTCAAGGCCATGGTCGGCTTGCCGGAGCGCAAGTTCACGACCCCCATGTCCCGCCAGTACACACTTTTTCGAAATCCCGTCCCCAGCGCCTTCGAACAAGCCTCCTTGGCCGCAAACCGCTTGGCATAAGACGCCGCCCGGTTTTTCCGCCCCTCGGACTTGCGCTGCTCGGTATCGGTAAACAACCGCGCGATGAACCGCGCCCCAAACCGCTCAAGCGTCTGCTCGATGCGCCGGATGTCGATGAGATCGCTGCCGATGCCGATGATCATGGCGTCGCCACCTTGCAAACATCATGAGCAATGAAAGGCAATCTCAAGTGACGGAATAAGAACCCTACCGCCCCCTCTGCGGGGCGGTCGATACGGTGAGCGAAGCGATATCGGATCGGGTGGGGGAACTCTGCGCCGGCAGTGTCCCCCCACCCGATCCTTCTCGCCCTTAAGGGCTCGAACGATCGACCGCCCCGCAGAAGGGGCGGTTGGGATTGTGAGCTGATGCCACTGAGTGTCCTCGGCTGCTCAAAAACACTTACCTTCTCACGCAAACTGCGCCCCCGCCCCACCCCGCGCCTCGTCCATCAACTGGCGCATGCGCCGGATGGAAGGATCGAGCCCGGTAAAGATCGCCTCGCCGACAAGAAAGTGACCGATGTTCAACTCGACGAGTTCGGGGATGGCAGCTATCGGCCCAACAGTTTCGAACGACAACCCGTGCCCCGCATGCACCTCAAGTCCCAAACGGGCGTCGTGCTTGGCGCACGCCTTCAATCGTTCGAGAATCTTGTCGCGCAAAACGAAATCGCCCTCCGCATGCGCATCGCAATAGGCGCCGGTGTGCAGCTCGACCACGTGCGCACCCAACGCTTGCGCCACCGTCAATTGATCCGGATGCGCCTCGAT
>JAIOQG010000038.1 GCA_021413465.1 Alphaproteobacteria bacterium
CACGTCGACGATCAACCCCGCCTCTTCGATCGCATGCACGGCTTGCACGCCGAACGGCGACAAGCCTTTGCGGCTGACCCCGTGCAGCGATCCGCCCAACTCGTTGTCGAAGAAATGATGCAACCCGATCATGCGATAGCCCGCATCCGAAAGCCGCTTCAAATTCGACAGCTCGCCTTCCAAAGCATGCGCGCCCTCGATCGTCAGCACTCCGCCGACAACCGCCTCGCCCTGCGCGCGCCGCGTCAGCAGGCGCGCAAGATCGCCGCGCGTGCGAACAACCATCAGTGCTTTAGGATCGCGCGCCGCCGCATCGTTCAACTTCATCGCCTGATAAAGCGCGCGTTCAAGCAGACTGTTCCAAGTTCGCATCGGCCAAAGCTGAACCTTGACCAACAGCGCAATCTGGTCGCTATCGTCCTTCGTACGATTATAGTTCTGCCCCTGCGGCGACTTCGTCACCGCCGAAAACACCTGCAGCGCAAACCGTCCTGCCTGCAAACGCGGCACGTCCACATGACCGGTTGTTCCGCGCGCCAACACATCGCGATCCCACAGCAACGTGTCCGAATGCAGATCCGCCATGTTCAAGGTTGCATGCAACGCCCGCGCCTGCGCGCTGATCGCATAGGGCGCATGCTTCACAACTTTGTTGAGATTACCCTCGACAATCCCCGGCGCCGCATAAAGCGCACCCGCCGCAACCAGCAGCAAAACAAACAAAACCCCGCCAATCCACCGCCACATATCGCCCGCCCATCGCTACGAACGGCGACCTTAGATGCGGCTCGTCCTACCTGGCAACAGTCTATGCGCTCGGTGTCTGCGCACACCCGCTTTCCACTCAAATGTCGACCGGGTCTTTCGCACAACTCTCGCCTCCGATTTCGACGATCAGTTTGTCATGAGCCCGTTGGACTCATGCTCAACTCAGCGCCCCCCCAAGCCACCTTTTGCTCTACAAACAAGTCCGCAAGCTATGGACGACGCTGTCAAAACGGTTCAAGTTGAACCCGCTGCATCACTTAATGGGACCGAACACCCAACCCATGAACGCCGCCAGCTCAATCTGCAACCGTATTGCAACTGCCATGCTCGCAGTGGTGATATTGATCTCAGCGCAAACGGCAACAGCCCGAGTAACACTGCTCCCGCTCACCGAGTGCCCAACAGACATCGATCCAGTTGAGCTTTGCGCGGTGCGTGGATTTGTATGGGCTGGCAAAAAGGAAAAGAAAGCGATCCGCCGGCAGATCGGCCGCACCACGATCACGAAAACATTTCTCGTCACCGGTCGGTTGGCCGGCGGCAAGCCGGCGCCCTACGCAGTGAAATTTACCCAGCCGCTCAGCGATTATTTCGCACACACCGATCACACAGGCCCCGTCGCCCATGTTTGGACTGAAGACCAAGCCGTGCTTCTCACGACCCGCGGTCGGCTCAAGATCTCAACTCGAGACATTGGCGTCGAAAGCTGGCCCGGCTTCACGATCATCGACAGGAAGCGATGGCAAGCCATAGCCAGATACTACGACAATTGCATCGACCTCTCGATTCTAAACAGGCCAAACCTCACAACGCTTCGGGACGACGTACGCGCTCAGTGCATCTCATTGGCTGACGGAAAAGCAATTCCCGGAGAAAAAAGCTGTCCGCGCCCGCAAAAAGCGGAATGCAACCGGATACCCGAGAATTTCCAACCCTTCGAACTAACGGTCGAACAACTCTACACAGCCGTTCGCGAGCTCAGACAAATTAGGCTCACGCGCGACGAAAACGAAAAATCGCAATTTGGAGGAAGCGGAAATGGCGTATCCGTTTTCAGTGTACCCAACACCAAGTACCTGGTCGTGCACGCATTTTGCGACGAGTGCTACTAGTGCGTCGCCTGCTAGCCATGCGCTTAATTCGCAGTCGAGCAGCGGCTCATCGCAGTTGCCTGTCGAACCAATTGGACACATCATTTACGGAGTTTCTAACCAAACGCTCCAAAAATTCGACTGGCTCGGGCTCGAAAAACGGAGTTGGATCAACGGTCCATTTTTCGCCATTCGGCTGCGTTACGATGATCTGAACATGAGTGTGGTCGTGCTTAGCGTCAATATCTCCAGGCACTTCGCCGATGTCGAGCACGCGCAGCCGCTCGCCTTCTGTCATGCCTTCCGCCCCAACCTACTTCGCTGCCGGCATAGCGCCGCACGCCCAATATTTACAATTCTCGCGCCCGCCGAGACCGTCTAGGCTCCCCAAAATCATGGCATGCTCAAGAATGTCCGGCATGCGCTTCTCAGCCGGACGAATTTCCTCAGCCCGGAATTCCGCGAACGCAATCAACCCGATCTCATAGCTATAAACGAAATAGCCCGCATTTGTTCCGAACTCTCGATCGAAGCGTCGGATCAAAACCGTATTGAACGAATGGCCTCGAAACAGCATCTTCCGTCGAGATACCAAGCTGAACTCATCGCGGCCGTACCGCCATGACCAGTTTGCCTTGGCGTCAGCGCCCGGCACGGCGAACGTCATGTAAGCGCTTTCAAAACAGAAATGAATGCCCCTTACCCGACAGTCGCGCGACGACGCCCTAAAGTGTCCCGACAGAAAATCGCTTCCCTCGCCCTTCCAGATACGGAACAAAACGTCATTTCCCGTCTCGGCAATGCGACCAGCAACATGCGGCTCGTCGCTAATCGCCGCAAACGAACTTTCGTAGGCAGCCTCGAAGATAGGCAAATAATCCGGCGGCATCGCACCAGCCGGCACTGGCGCCGCCATAGCAACCAGAACCAAAGATTGAAACCACATCTGCAAGACGAACCGCACCGCGGGCAGCCTTCGTAAGGGCAAAGAAAATGAACCGAGTGTCCTCATGCCCGCCACACCTATTGCGGAGGCTTGTAGTATTGCCTCCACGAAGTTTCTGGATAGTTTTGACGTATCAAATGTAACCTCTTGGCATACCTAATGGCAATGTTATCGAGGTCAGCTTCATGATGTGCAAATATCATCCCACCTTCGCGGTCCCGACTGTAGCCGTTGCGGGCTTGCAAATTCTTGACTAACAGCGTCGTATGCAACACCTCGTGGATCAGTGTAATAATTTTCTCCTCTGGCGTCAGTTTCTTAAACCCTATTGAGAAAACGATCCGGTCGCTGGTCGGATCATACGCCGCTAAGTGCCCCTTGTCATAGATTGAGGCTTGCTTGTTGCTCGGCCCGACGATGGCTATGGCACGGTCGCTGCCTTCGACGTAATATCGTCGCAGGTTGTTTAGAAACTGCTGCACCAGAAGATCGCGATCTCCAGTGAACGATCGATCTGACTCAATTCCGTCTCGCAGACTGCGGATCGAGATGTCGGCGTCGCGCGCGAGCGCATCGGCGTCCGCGTCCTCCTGCGCCATGTTGTCCGACGAGTATCTGCGACCGGGCCTGACGATTCGAGGAGGTTCGGATTTCTTGGGCGGTGGCCCGAACGGCGCGCCCTGCATCTGCTGAAATACAGGCTTATCGCGCCCCTCGTCATATTCAAGCGTGCGCAACCCTCCCACGTCCCGATCCCGCGACTTGTAAGAGTCCGACGCATTTAGCGGCATACGCTCATCTTCCTCGTCATTCGGGCGCAACAGCGTGTGCATCGGACGATCGAGCGTGCGGCTGTCGGCGTCCCGGCGCGCCATCGCATTTCGCAACAACGAACCGTTGAGTTCGTTTGCGTCCCTCTCGTCCTTATTCTGCAACATCGACGTGTGCGTATCGAACGCGCTGCTGCGTCCCAGATGCTTCGCCACCTGCTCTCGAAGCATCGGCTTGACGCTATCCTCGAACAAATCGACAAACCGATGGGCCGCCATCGCCGTACGCTCGCCGGGTGCCAGATGTTCCGCGGGCAGTATCGCTTTGATCAGCTGCGGCGGCACCGGGTCGTGCGCGAAGGTGGGAACGCCGCTCATGCGGAAATAGGCCGACGTCGCATCCACGATCTTTTTCGTCGACGCAGCGACGGCGTCTTTCAGGCCGCTCCGCATCGCGGCGTCAAAATCCTCCAGCGACGCCTCGATCGCCGGCGACGTGATCGGCGCCGCCTCTTGGCGCTTGTGCTCCATTACCAAATGATCTTCCGGCGCCCGAATATCGAGCGGCCCGGTAAACTTCTTCCGCCCCAGAGGGTCGGCAAGCGTCTGCAATCGCGACATGATCATAGCGCATCTCCAAATGTGGGGGTGTTGAAAAAATGATCCGCGCCGCGAAATCAGCCTAGCGGATCGTAACGTCCTTCTTCCCGCGTCCGCCCGAACCGTCCGTGCCCACTAGGCGCCCCGTCCGAGCGGATCGTAGTCGCTATAGGCCGTGTGCGGCGCCGCGCCTTCGATCTCAGAACTTGACACCGAAGCGGCGACATCCGTGTGTGATGCGCTCACTTGTTATTAGGAGCGCCCCTCGTTTACGCTCGCTCAAATCGCGGCTGCGTTGGGATGACCCCATGACCTCACGTCTCAATTCAACCTTCGCCGCCGTGATCGCACTCACAACACTGCAAATGCTACAGCCCGTCCATGCACGCGAAGTGCTGATACCGTTACGTGATTGCCCTACCACCGGACCGCAACGAGCGTGTTTGCCGGAGAACTTTCTACTTTCCCACAACCCAGACAACCGAATACTGAGCAAAAACACCGACAGCGAGATTATCGCGAAGCGATACCTCATTACAGGCCGACTATCCGGCGGTGCCGCACACTTGTTCCAACTCGACATAACTCGCGGCATCTGGGACGAAGGCGCCGACACCACTGACAATCCCGGCGTCCTACCCTACCGCGGCCGCAGCTCGCGCAATCGACCCATCATCCTCACAACGCGTGGACCACTCGAAATTCTAACGAAGGAATTTGATGCGGAGCTTTCACAAAATCTATTTGTCATCGACGAAAAAAATTGGCGCGTCGTCGCAAACTTCCAAGTTCTCTACGACTGGTATCTCAAAACGTCGCTATCGAAAGTAAAGGCTTGGAACAAACGCGAAGGTGTCTGCGTTTCGGCAGCCCAGAAAAAACCCGGACCATTGACGCTGAGTGCAACCGGGTGCAATCCCAGCCAAACCCTCACCGATGCATCGGGCTTTTTTCACACGCCAACCAACCTCGAGCGTGTAATCCAACTACTGCCTGAACTTTCCTTTTTTAGTGAAGGGGAAGTCGACGACAACGGCGCCACCATTCAGATCGACAGCGCCTTCGCCACCGTGTCGCGCTCGCAGGTCTCCTATCTCGTCATCTACACCGGTTGCAGCGATTGCGAATGAAGCAGCAAGCGGCAAGACGTCACTCGCCTCAGCATACCCGCTTGAATGAGCCTAACGGGAAAGCGATAGGGCGCGCGGCAAATTTCCGCCAACCAATTCATCGTACCGGCGCTCAAGCCAATCATTTGTTGGATGACGCCAATAGCGACGGGCTCGCTCCTCCATGTAAGGAGTAATATCCACCGTGCATCGCTCGCCATTGACAGTGGTTATGAGCTGCATGTGCGTATGATCGTGAGGGGGCGGACGGCTCTTTCCACCAGGAGGCATGGGCGGCCAGTCAACCTCCCCAAGCGGATGACCGGCGCCGCAGCCGATCGATGTAGTCAGTCGGTGTGCTTCACGGGCTCAAACCGCTCGAACAATTCCCTGAGCAGCAGGAACGGGACATGAAGCACGAAAATAAACCCGGCGACGACCAAATGCATTAAAGGCAGACATCCGCCATAATTGCCCATTACGTGCATTCACCCCGTCAAAATTTTCCTCTATGCTTACAAAGGACGCGGGAGATTGCCGGCAATGCTGAAGTGGGCTCGAAACGCTATGAGACTGTTTCTCGCGCTGGCAGCCATCCTTGCGTTCGTAACGGCACTGATCTGGCCGTGGCCGGCACCCGAGGTCGACTGGCGTACGCCGCTTGATGCGGCTCTCGCAAACGACGACTGCGCGAGCGCTACCGCCATCCTGAACGCGGCGATTGGAGGCGGATCGATCGAAGCACTTGACGAGCGCTCCACCCTCGCGGAGCGCGCCATGTGCTTTCGCGCCGACGCATCGGTCGAAGTTTTGGCTAAATCGATGCGTTTTTGGCGCAACCAATCGGACACGCCAATCGACGCCGGATATGGCCTTGACGAGGATGCACTCGGATTCTGGCGCTATTACACGTCACGAACAGCAGCCTTCTTGTGCGTGGTGCCGTACGACAACCGTTTCAACGTGGATTCTACAGAAATATCCGCCGCGCTGCCGGACAAATCCAGTTGGATCATGGCATGGCATCGACAGCGCCGCGCGGCTTGCGTCACTGTGCTCGCGCAGATGGCGACGAGCCTCGCAGACGACGACGATATTGCAGCGAAGCAGGCGGCGTATGACCTCGCCATGAGGCGGCCACTCGGCAATACCCTTACCAGCAGGCTGGTCCTAGCGACGCTGCTTCTGGATCAGCGGTTCGTGCCCAAATGGCTCGCCGACGGCGGCGAAGAAGACATCCAATACCTTGCCGACATACGCGACTTGGCGTGGAGCGAGCTTGGAGACGCCGCAGCCAGCGGACATCAACGGGCAATTCGTATGATGATCGCACTCCTGCACGAAGGCCGATTGCGCGCGCGCGACGACAGGCAGGCCTACTTCTGGATCCTGCGAAACCGACGCCTCGGAGGGATGGAGGCAACAATAGATGCGGAAATCGAACGCGGACTAACCAACGCGGACAGGCTCGAAGCAAAGCGACGGGAGGCATCCGACTGGGACGTGAGCGAAGCTCTCCTGCACATCAACTAAGCGCCCCAATCCTGAGCGCCGTGTCGACAGCCGCGAGCGTTGTACTGATCGCGCACCCGCCTTTCGCCCATTCCTAAATTGCCGAGCGCTTCGTTGGCGGCTTGGATTTGTCCTTTCTTCGCGGCGGTTTGTATCTCCGCGTCGGCAATCCTCGTTTCCAAGTTCTTCAGTTGATTCTCCAAACGCACAATGTCCTTCGCTTTTTGCTCTTCGAACCGCCAACGTTCCTGCTCTTCGAGCTTGTCGGTGACGCCCTTTTTTACGATCTCGCAAAATATGTCTTTGCCGATATTAATTTTCGTCTTCCGTCCCGGAATGGGAAGGTGGGTACGACATTCCACGTGCCAGAACGAATTCGTAGATCGAGACCGCGCGGTGCTGAGATCTTCCAACGTTCTTTGTCGCCGCCAGATGAGATCGCCGCGCAATATCTCAAGGCTGTTGAGCTCTCCTTCGTACCGGACTTTGGCATTGTAGAAATGCTCAGTGGCGTTATTGTGATTTACCAAGTCGTCGTGGTCGCGTGCGCAATCCGCGACATGCCGGGCTCGTCGATCATTCTCCCTTTGCTCGCTGTTCGGATGCGGGCGCGGCGTCGGCGGCAGCGGCCTCTGCGGCCCGCGCGGCGCTTGCGGCGCGCCGCCCCCATCGTCTTAGTTGCCACCCATCAACGCAAAGGGCTGCAACCCTTGGCCGACGCCACGCGCACCGTAAGGCGGCATGTCTTCCACATGACGTTCGATTCCGGAGGCAAACTGTTGCGGCGTGAGGTGTTGGTCGTCCGCGTTTCGCGCCGGTACCGCAAAGCCGCGCGGCGGCGAAGCCTGGGCCGCCAACTGCTCCGCGATCTGGGGTCTGACGCTCGGCTCGAACGTTGCGAGAAGTCGACTAAGCGGCACCTGAGAGTGGCTTCGCAGAAGCTCTTCCGCGAAATCTTCCGGCAACGGCGGGTGTGCATAGACCGGCAGCCCCGCAGAGTTGTGATCCGCCCGATTACTATCAATAACTCCCCTCAACGCCGTCGATCGCCCGTGGTCGTCGTCCTCATTGGCGGCGAAGTAGGCCTCGATCCACTCGTTGACGGCCGGCGACCGTCCAATCGGCTCATCGCTGATCAACCTGTCTTCCGGAACCCGAAAGTCGAGACGGCGAACCTTTCGTCCCGATACAAACGGAAAGGAGCCATCGATCTTATGCATTCGCAGATCTCCTCTGTTAGCGAACTTGAATAGGGGGTGAAAGAAAGAACACCCACAGTTACGACGGAAGAAAGCCTATCTCGGAGCTAGGCGAACAACCGTCACCAGCTTGCGAGGGTGAAGTGCGCCTCAGCGCAGGGGATCCCACTGCGCCTCTTCCCGCGTCCGCCCGAACCGTCCGTGCCCGCCGGGCGCACCGTCGAGCGGGTCGTAATCGCTATAGGCAGTGTGCGGCGCCACGCCTTCGATTTCCGGCGACGACGCCTGGCGCAGCATCATCAGCGCCCCGCGCCTCGCACTCAAAAGATCGTCGCGCTCTTTCAAGATCAGCCCGTACTTGCGGTGATAGAGGCGGGGCTTCTCGAACCATTCGCTTAAGTTCGAAAACACTCCAAGCCACCCCGTCGTCATGCGATCGGATGGGTACACTGGGTCACGGCCGCCATTTGTCGAAGAGCGCCAGCACGATCAAAACCCATGCCGTCAGTAAGGCCGCCACCGCCATGATCACGCGGGCGCTCGCCGACCCACCCTCGGATTGCCCCCATCGCCGGTCGACATAGAAGAAGACGCTTGAGAACACGATCATCATCGGGGCAAAGAAAATCATCGCGCCCCAAGCGATCGGCTTGGCCAACTCGTGGCCGCCGCTTTGATACGCGATATAGAGAGCATAAAAAGCAGCGGCGGCCAAAGGCGACATCGTCACCGCACCCAGCTTGCCGTCGAAGCCACGGTTGCGGGCTGCAAGCATCACCGGCAGCCAAGCAAGGCCGCTCGCAATCATCACTGGCAGACACAGCATCAACACAAACGAGATGTAGAAGGCTGCCACCTCCTTGAGCCACGGCAACAATACCGCCACGACGAATGGCCCGACGCTCGCAAAGAGCGCCAACAAGAAACTCGCCGCAATGCGCGCCGCAGTCGCCATGGCATCGTTCTCCCTCTGCCTACCCACTGCACAATACTCAAGCAAGAGGGCGCTAGGGGCTCGAAACATGTCCTATGTGACGACCGAACAACCCGGGGCGGATAGGATTATCGCACAACGCCCCAAATCTCGACGTCGGCATCTCGATTGGCACGGATTGAATAGTCGTTTCCGGGGTCCGCGATGTTCTTGGACGTATTGGTCGGATCAGGCAGAAACTGTGTCGCCCAAAGCGCCCAACGCGCCGCATCGGATCGATTGCGCTGGCCGTCTTGATCGTAGTTGAACTTGCCGGCATCGACGATCGTCGCACGTCCGACAATTTTGTATTTACCGTCTTTGACGACGACAACGCCTCTCACACGAATTGCGTATTGACCCATGACAAGGCCGCGCGCGCCGTACAACGGCCCCGATCCCGGAAGCAGAATGTCGACAAATTGCGGTTCGCCGGTGGCTTGGGCTTGCGCGATCGATTTTCGCAGGTTGCCGCCAAAACCCTTTTCGCCGTCGGCAGCGCGCTGCGCCTTGTCCGCAAATTCATCTGCGTCATCGCCCACACCCCATGTTTCGGGATCGATGACCGCATCGGAGCCATCCCCCCGCCTATACCTGCGCTGCGCCTCCGCCCAATCCGGCTCCAAGTTCGCCTTCTCGGTCGGCTTTCTCCAGGTGAGCGCTGCGCCGGTTAGTGTGCTAGGCTTTTGCGCCCGTGCGAGACGTCCCAATGCACGAAGATATTCCCACGGATAGAATTGCGACGCGCTGCCGTCGGCCACCACGCCGCCCGGGGCGTCAACCACTGTTACGCCAGCGCCCGTGCTGTCGTTCACAAAGCTACCTGAGACAACAGGTGTGCAGTCGCGACGTCTAAGGTTATTGAGGTAGTCCAGTCCCGCAATGACGTCGGCTTCATCTTCGTTAATCGGCACCTCCAAGCGCGTGTTGCCGGTCTGATATCGTCGCCGGCGATCGCCTCTCCCGTTGGAAACCTCATTCGGCAGGGCCATGGGACGCGGACGACGGAGATCAGGATTGAACGTCTTATCGGACGAAGGGCCAAGCGGCACTGACGGCGCATCTTGGCGC
The DNA here is from genome assembly GCA_021413465.1 of Alphaproteobacteria bacterium. GTDB lineage: Bacteria > Pseudomonadota > Alphaproteobacteria > Micropepsales > Micropepsaceae > SZUA-430. Next base: position 10,040 of record JAIOQG010000038.1, read on the forward strand.
TGCGGTAGCGGTGTCGGCGGTGTGCCGCCTCCCGGGATCATCCCGATCGCAGAACTTCCGCCTTGATCAGTAAACGCAAGCGGCACGGCATCGGCTGGCTGACCATCCCACGGGAAAGCTCGCGCACCAGCCACTCCATCGCGAGCAGGATTGTACCCCATTGTCCGCCATTGGGCGCTGCCAGCTCGCTCACTCCTGATGGATCGCGGGATAACATACGTGCCGCGACGACTCTCCAACATTTCATGCGCTCGTGACGCATCCGTATCATCACTGCCTTCCTGACCGATAGCCGACATCGCCAGCACGTGCCGACCCGTCGCACCGCTACTGCCCACATGCCGCATCACCTGCTCTCGAAGCATCGGCTTGACGCAATCCTCGAACAAATCGACGAAACGATGGGCCGCCATCGCCGTATGCTCGCCGGGTGCCAAATGCTCGGCAGGCAGTACCGCTTTGATCAGCTGCGGCGGCACCGGGTCGTGCGCGAAGGTGGGAACGCCGCTCATGCGAAAGTACGCCGAGGTCGCATCCACGATCTTTTTCGTCGACGCGGCGACCGCGTCTTTCATGCCGCTCCGCATCGCGGCGTCGAAATCCTCAAGCGACGCCTCAATCGCCGGCGACGTGATCGGCGCCTCCTCTTGGCGCTTGTGCTCCATTACCAAATGATCTTCCGGCGCCCGAATATCGAGCGGCCCGGTGAATTTCTTCCGCCCCAAAGGGTCGGCAAGCGTCTGCAATCGCGACATAATCATGGCGCATCTCCAGATGTAGCAATCGTTTGAAACTTTGATCTGTGCCCGCCGGGCACGCCCTTGAGCGGTTCGTAGTCACTCTAGGCCGTGAGCAGCGTCGCGCGCGTCAAGATCTTCCGCAACTCGTTACGCACGTCGTGCCAGGACGAATGGAGCCTGGACGATCATCGCGATCGCCGCGAGCAAGGCAATTTGGATCGGCAAAATCTTTAAGTCGGCAATGACCTCTCGCCGCTTCTCGTCGAGCGTGAGCGGCGCGCCGATTTGGTCCGAATTCAGCATGCCCTGCCCGGGCGGCAGGTAAAGAACCTCATACGTGACCATGGCGAACAGCGGAAGCATGACGATGAGCGCGAACACGAAACTCCTGACGATCGCGCGCAGCCAAACACCCGGCCGCGAGCCGCTGACCGACACGCGATCAAGCACAGCGTTCGCGATAAGAAACGGAACCTGAACGATGAAAATGACAATCGCGCCAACGCTGAACTTGACAAAAACACACGCGGCCTCCGACGCCGCCCAAGCCAAACCACCGCGATTCCAAGCCATCGCGAAACTGTTGATATAGTCCGCCGCGCTCGCAGTCCCGCCGAAGAGAGATATGCAGAAAGTCGCAGCGAACAAAAACCACAACAGTCCCCCGGCAATCGCAACACTTCTCACCGCGGCTTTGCGCCAACGAGAATGACCGGCCTCGGTTAGTGCCATCGCCCCGGGTCCCCACAACTCGAAAAGAACTTCGCGCGCCCCTTATGGCTGCATAATAACGGCTAGAAAATGTCCTCCACAGCCTGTTTTGCGACCGAGAGCAACCAGGAACGGCCCTTATGACGAGTCCGCAAGTATTCCGTGGCTTCCTTTTTCGAGACCGGTTTGTAACGACTGAGAACGTGCGCAACAGCCTCGCCGATTGTTCCACCAACGCGCTTTTGGCGCTCAAGCGCTTTCGCGCCGATCCAATTTGAGAGGAGGTCCTCCTCCTTGTACGCCGACGACCAATACTTTGGCCAAAAGCCTTGCGCAACTTCGGTTAAAACGCCGAGCCCGACATTCCATTCGGGGATGGGGGTAGCAGTGGCGGCGCTAATCACATGCTGCAAGTCCACCCAGCCGTATTTCGTCCAAATGTATCTACCCTTGCCCTGAACCTTCATGCCGGCGCGTCCCATCATTCGCTCCCTCCAGTCCGATGCGGCAATCGCCTGATCCACGGTTTCGGCAAATTCTCCGTTATTGTAGTCGTTGAGCCTATCTTCAGTCTCGCTCGGCTTGAGCTGCTTTCCCGATGTCAAGTTTTCGCTCTGGGAATCAGATCCCAAGGGCGAATAATCCCGCCTCGGTTCGTCTCGTTTGTGTGGGTCGGAATCGTGTCGAACCGGAAGCACCTGGGGTTCATTCCCTACCGCACCCTTCGCCTGCCCGTTTTCACCTGGAATAACGCGCTGCGCCAACAACTGACGTTGCGGATGGCCAGTAAGATCGTACATCAGATCATCGCGACTCGTTTCAATGCCAAACGGACGTCGCGCGGTTAGAGAATTCACGACACCGGTCCCGTCGACCCTCTCACCCGTCACATTGCGCACGATTGACAAGTTCGGCTCGCCTGCGTCCCTCTCGTCCTTATTCTGCAGCATCGCCCTGTGCGTATCGAATGCGCTGCCGCGTCCCAGATGCTTCGACACCTGCTCTCGAAGCATCGGCTTGACGCTATTCTCGAACAAATCGACGAACCGATGGGCCGCCATCGCCGTATGCTCGCCGGGTGCCAGATGTTCGGCGGGAAGCACCGCTTTGATCAGCTGCGGCGGCACCGGGTCGTGCGCGAAGGTGGGAACTCCGCTCATGCGAAAGTAAGCCGAGGTCGCATCCACGATCTTTTTCGTCGACGCAGCGACCGCGTCCTTTATGCCGCTCTGCATCGCGGCGCCAAAATCCTCAAGCGACGCCTCGATCGCAGGCGACGTGATCGGCGCATCCTCTTGGCGCTTGTGCTCCATCACCAAATGATCTTCCGGCGCCCGAATATCGAGCGGCCCGGTGAATTTCTTCCGCCCCAAAGGGTCGGCAAGCGTCTGCAGCCGCGACATGATCATGGCGCATCTCCAAATGTGAGGGATGTTGAAAAAGTGATCCGCGCCGCCAAGTCAGCCTAGCGGATCGTAACGTCTGTCTTCCCGCGTCCGCCCGAACCGTCCGTGCCCGCCGGGCGCGCCGTCGAGCGGATCGTAGTCGCTATAGGCGGTGTGCGGCGCGGCGCCTTCGATCTCCGGTGAAGACGCCTGGCGCAGCATCATCAGCGCCACGCGCGTCGCGCTCAACAGATCGTCGCGCTCTTTGACGATCAGCCCGTCCTTGCGGTGATACAGGCGAAACTCCTCGAACCATTCGCCTAAGTTCGAAAACACTTTCAGCCGCCCCGTCTTCATGCGGTCGAGCATCGCCATAATACCGGCCTCGAGCCCGAAGCCGCCCCCCTTGCCCACGCCATCATTACCGTGCGTGGCGTGGCCGCGGATCATACGCAACCCTTGCGCCTTGTACTGCGCCGCCAACGTGTCCCCCGAACCTTTGTCGTGCTGCAACCCGTCATGCGGCCAGGCCCATTTGAGCCACGGTCCCCACGCCCGCAACGCCGCCGCATGCACCACCGGCGTCTGCTCGCGCACCCGATAGACGTTTGTGATGTAGACGCAATCGGCCTCGCGATCCCAGGCGAGCTTGACCGCTGCGAACGGATGGTCCCAACCGAAATCCATCGCCCCCAAAAACGCCCAGTGCGCAGGCACCGTGAACGGCTCGCAGCGTATCGCCTCCTCCGCGATCGGAAACACGCGGCCACTGCCCAAGATCGGCACGCCGTTGGCGCGCGCCTCGCGTTCGTGCTCGGGGAAACTCGCGATGATGCGCGCACGCTCGCTGGGCGGAATGTGCTCGGCGTCCTCGATGCTCATGCTGATATCGGCTTGCGTAACGCCGTCGCTGTTGTTCATCAGCCTTTGCACCATGTCCGACATGCCCTTAAGCGGCGTGAACGTCGTGTAGATCAGGCCGCCCGTCGCGACGAGCCGCGCCAGCGCTTCCGAATAGACGTCCATCGGCGGCTCCTCGTCGCACCAAATTGCGTGCTTTGCCGGCCCTTGCCACGACTCGCGCCCCTGGTCGTAACTCTTGAATCCCAAACGCGACACGCCGCCCGACACATGCCGCACCCAAGCCGTCCCGATCAGATTGGCGACGCCCCGCCCGCGCCGCGTCGAAATCAACGCGGCCGCCGGAATGGCGCCAGTGCCCCAAACCGGCCCCGGCCCCAGCAAGGCGGTTTGCGGATTGTCGCGCACGGTCTCGCCGGTATCGCAGGCCGCCCACGCGTCGATCGCGTGATCGAACCGGCGGCCCTGCCACCAGGCGGGGTAACGGCCCGTCAAATGCATCGCCAATTCCATGGCGCCGGCCAAGGTCTTGCCCTGCTGATTGCCGGCGCGCAGCAAACGCTCCGTACACGTCAGACCGAAATCATGAAACGTCTTCTGCTTCGGATAGGGACGGTAAAAGCTCAACGCCCGGCCCGTCTTCAGGGTGTGCCGCAAGCCAACGATCAATGCCCGCGACGAGGCGGACGATCTCGTCGTCGGCGATTGTTGAAACGAAAGATGCATCGACCTCGACCTTTTCGGGAAGCAATGACGCGATGACGCGCACATAGACGGCGGACTGCGTCTCGCGCAGCGTGCGGACGACTTCTTCGCCGTGCACCTCGAAATCGGCGCACAGCGTGCTCAAGAACCGTTCGCTGAGTTTGTTGCGCGATCCCTTCGGCCGTCCGGCACCGTGACCGAACGGGAACCAATGTTCCGACGAAGCGTACCCGCGGCCCAATCCGGTTTTCTTCGACTGAGGCGTCCCGGTCGTACCGACCGTCACATTTTCCAGTGTTTTAGCGGCTTTCCGCGCACCCATCGCCCCTCCGCACAACAAAAAACCCGGGTCGCTGTGGCGCCCGGGCGGAATACGTCAACTTGAGTGATTACAGCGCCGAATATCGCCGAAAGCGCCGAAAAAGTCAAGAAGAATTTTTTCCCGGATTGAGGGACACTGGCATTCGGGCACCAAAAAGGCTTGCGCAACGGGGAGCGCAAATGAACATGTCACTCTGGTTTTGGCGCGCACTAGCAACGACCCTGCTCGTCCTTGCGGCCGCACTGTTCGCAACAGCGATTTCACCCGCATGGGACAACAGCCTTCGCCGCACCATCGCTGGGATTTTTCCCATGCTCGAAAGCCGGCCTGCGTTGAAAACACCATTCCCATCGGTCAAGGATTGGAATTCGGTGCGGATAAAGCTTGCGCGCACAATGTGCTTCGGCAGCTGCCCGGTCTACGAGGTTGAAATTCATGGCGACGGCACGATCGTCTATGAAGGCCGAGCCTTCGTTGCCTTGATGGGGCGTCATCGCGCCAGGATCCCCAAGGCTGCGGTTGCACAGCTTGTCGATCAGCTGCACCGCGCAGAGTTCTTTTGGCTGCACGACGCCTACAGGTCTAATATCACCGACAACCCAGCCAACATACTGACGGTGACATTTGACGACCGCTCGAAAACGGTCGTCGATTATGTCGGGGAGGCAGTGGGAATGCCGGATGCCGTCACCAATCTGGAAACGGCAATCGATCGCGCTGCCGATACCGAACGTTGGCGCAAAGGCAATGCGAACACGGCCCCAAGCCTGACCGCGGAAAACTGGAACTTCAAAAGCAGCAGCGACGAAAACCGCGCTTTGGCAGCCGGGCTTACCGCCTATGCCGACGCCGAGACGCTACGCAGCGTCATTGCGCTTGGAGCGCCGCTGACACTGAACGCAGACCTGCGGCAAACAAGGAGCGAATACGATGCGCCGGCAACGGCCCTCGACGTTGCGGCATTGCGCGACGATCCCGAAATTCTAAAAGCCATTTTGGACGCGCATGCTCCGTGGACCAAGCAGCAATTCGGTGAAGCCCTATTGCGCGCCGCGGCGCGAGGCCGACCGGCAATTGTGATGCCGCTCATAGCAGCGGGTGCCGATCCAACATACCGCCGGCCGAATCTGCCACGGAAGAAAGACCCAACCGGATTCGAAGGTCCGGGCTCAGCTGGACGCAGCGTATTGATGGGCGCGGCAATCGCAGGCGTTCCGGCGCTTGTCGAAACCATTTTGAACGCCAAACCCGATGTCAACGCGCGTGAGGAATACGGTTGGACGGCGTTACACTTCGCGGCAAACCCTAGCGGCAAGCCCTATCCTGAGCCAAAGGGCGTTGATCGCGTCCGCGTTATTGAAATGCTCATCGCGGCCGGCGCCAATCCGAACGCGCGCAATGACGTCGGCAAAACCCCTTTGATGACCGTCGTGTTCAATCCCCCGATCAGCAACGCGCTTCTCAATGCCGGCGCGAAGCCGGCGCCCGGCGCGCCCTAAAGCGGACTCGCTCCCGGCATGCCCGGATTGGACGCGGCTGGACTCTCGATCGCATCGGCCACGATATCCTCGTCGCCCGACAGCGTATCATCCCGCTCGCCGTCGTCGGTAGGCTCGGAGACTGCCGCCTTGCGCTTGCGCGGCGCGGCTTTTTTCTTCGTTGCCTTTTTCTCGGGCGCTTTCTTCTCGCCGCCCTTCTTCGCGCGCGATTTCTTGGCCGGGGTGGGCTCGTCGATCGGCGCAATCGCCTCCGGTTCCGCCGCAACGACCACAGCGTCAGGCGCCAATTCGGATGGCGCCAGCTCGATTTCCGGCACCCTATCGTCAACCGCTTCGACGGCAGGCTCTGGCTCGATGTCATCCGCAATCACAAACACCGGCGCGTCATCCGATGCAGCGGTCGAAACCTCTTCGTTTACAATCTCAACTGGCGCGCCGTCGACCAGGGCCACAACGTCGGGATCGCTCTCCGCAAACTCATGGACTTCGGCGTCCATCGCGTCAGAGACCGACACCGTAACCTCAGGAGCCTCTTCAAGCGCCAAAAACTCTTCCAATTCCGGCGCTTCGATTTCGGAGACCGTCGTCTCAATCTCTTGCGCGAGAGTGTCGCCGGCATCTACCTCGCGCACCTCAACCGCAGACGCCTCGACCACGTCCACTTCGACCATGTCCACTACGACGGCAACGGGTGGCTCAATCCTGACCGGCAGCAAGGGCTCGTCGGCGCTCACCACCGTTTCCGGCTCGGATGCGGCCTTCATGGCGCGGCGCAGCTTCTGCTCGTGCGCTTCCGCCGCGGCGTCATGCTGCGACGGCGAACCGACCATCAACGCAGCCGACGTCGGCAACGGCCGGCGACCGAACACACTGCCCAACAAACGAGAAAACCAATCTGACATGGGATGAATCATAACTGATTCGCTAACGACTTCGGGGTCACCCAACAACGTAAGCGAGCGGCGTGCGCAATTTGCAACGACGCGACGCACCGTTTCATTCGCACAACGGCGAAGACACGCCCCTCGCAAATTATGAACAAGAAGACAGAAAATATTTTACTTGCGACCCTGCGCATGCCGCGACGGCAATTTGCTTCGCCCGCCCGAACTCAACCGCGCGAGCCCGCTCCGCGCACCGCACGCAGGCCAGCTCGACCAAGCCCTCGAGCAGAACGCACCGCGACAGAAGAAGTGTCGATTGGATCGCGACTGAAAACACGGGCGTGCAAACAGCGAAATTGCCGAGAGCACACATCGAATCGATGACGGCAACCGATGCCTCGCAGAGCCCAAATGGGACACGTTGAAACGCGCGTGCAATTGCGCGCGACTACACGCTAGAGTTCGGCCACGCACCGCAAGTTGAAATCAACCACCCCAACCGGGCAAAGCGCAGCAGGGCCTGTCACGGACTCGTCGATGCGGTGCTCGCTGTGTCTTGCAAATCACAGCGCAAGATGATTTCGACAGCTACAGTCGCCTCGCTTCACCGGGCGCCCCCCAACCGTGACGAGAGCATCGCGGAAACGCCCAACTGGTCCCTCGTAAGAACAAACAAATGGTGTGTGTATGAAAACGAGAACGCTTCTCCTCGGCGCGGTCGCGTCCCTTGCTTTGGCAGGCGCCGCAAACGCCCGCGAAATAAACGGTTGGTACATCGGCCTCGAAGGCGGCGGCAATTGGATCGACGACCTCGATGGCACGATCAATTTCGATGCCCCCGGCACTCCGAACGACTTTGCCAGCGTCGGCACAGAGCAATTCGACACCGGCTGGGCAGTGCTGGCAACCGTCGGCTATGGATTCGGTGGCAATTGGCGCGCGGAATTTGAAGGCGGCTATCGCGACAACAAAGACACCACTGCGACGGGCGATACGGGCCTCGCGGAATGGTCGGCAATGATAAACGTGCTGTACGACATCCATCTCACGCCAAAGATGAACCTGAGTTTGGGTGCGGGCGTCGGCGCAGACTTTGCAGAATTGAGGCTTGGCACCTTCAAAGAAGACGACACAAATCTGGCTTATCAAGGCATTGTCGGCCTTTCTTACGAACTGACTGATCGCCTCGATCTGACCATGAACTACCGATACCTCAGGGTGACATCGCCGGAATTCGACGGCACGGCAACAGTCCCGGGGCCGGTGACGGGCAATTTCAACGCCACATTTGACGACGTCGGAAAACACACCGCCACGATCGGCCTGCGCTACGCCTTTGGCTCGGCCCCCGCGCCGGAACCGATGGTCGAGGCTCCACCGCCACCACCACCCGCGGCTCCGGAAGCGCCGCGTCAATTCATTATTTTCTTCGGCTTCAACAAGTGCAACATCACCGCCGAAGCCGACGGTGTGTTGAGCCAGGCCGCAGACTCGGCCAAGCAACTCGGTTCGGCGTCGATTCAAATCGTAGGTCACACCGATACGTCGGGCTCGCCGAAATACAATCAGAAGCTCTCTGAGTGCCGCGCCAATGCCGCCAAAACGAACCTGACCGGCAAGGGCGTCGCCGCAGGCTCGATCAGCGCCTCGGGCAAAGGCGAAGGCGAGCTAATGGTCCAAACCGCCGACGGCGTCAAAGAACCGCAAAACCGCCGCGCACAAATCGACCTGAACTAACTTAGGTCGCATTATCGAGGGGGCCAAGTCCGGGGGGACGAGGTCGAGGGGCGGAGGAGAAATCCTCCGCCCTTTTCGTTTGCACGGCGCACTTAAGAACCAAACACCCACACGGCAAACAGCGCCGACAAATCCTTGCCTGCCGCCCGCTCCATCGCACGCTGCAAATCGCGCGCGGTGACGACGCCGCCCACATGCCGGCGTGTGTAGCCTTTGATCCCTTGCCAGAACGCCGCCTCGCCCAACTCGCGTCGCAGCAAATCTATGAACACCACGGACTTCGCATACGCCATCGCACGCTTCAGCTTCAGCGACGGATACACGCCCTTCCAACTCAAAGGCACATCGAAGTTCTGCGCCTTCGCGTTCGACCAGCGCTTATTGGCCAGCGCCAGCTCGCGATCGTAATCGGCGCGCCCCCAACGCTGTTCCTTGTAGGCCGCGACCATGAACACGGTCAGGCCTTCGTTCAGCCACAACTCCGACCAGTCCGCACAGGTCAAAGAATTCCCCCACCACTGATGCGCCAACTCATGCGCGATCGCCCAATCCTCATGCGGATCAGACAGGATAGGCATGACCTCCTCCGTGCCGATCGTCGCATGCGCCGCCGCCTCTTGCGCCTCGCTACCTTCAGCCAACACTTGCGTGTAAGCGGGCTCGGAAAACCGTATGCCGGACTTTTGTTCAAAGAACTTCAGCATCCGCCGCGTATCGGCAAACAACCGGTTCGCGTCCGGGCCCTTCTCGTCGGGCGCCAATACAAACAACTCCGGTCGAGACCCAGGCCAAGCAACGCGCTCATACCGCCCCGCC
>JAIOQG010000039.1 GCA_021413465.1 Alphaproteobacteria bacterium
GCCGATGCGATCAAGATTGCTGAGGCGATCCCGTCCTACTTCCCCAAGGGCACCGGCATCGGCGATCCGGGAGTAACCAAAACCCGGGCCTTGCAGGATATTTGGACGAAGCCCGCGGAATTCAAAGCGGCCTCGGACGCACTCGTGACTGCACTGAAGTCCGTCGACGCGGCGCTCGACACCGGCGACAAAACGAAGATCGGCGCCGCCTTCGGCGACATCGGCAAAAACTGCGGCGGTTGCCACAAACCGTTCCGTGGTCCCGAAGTCGAGTGAGCCTATTGGCGGCAATTCGACTGACTTTCCTGGCGGCGCTGGCGATCGGCGTCGCCACGCTCGTTTGGCTCCTATTGCCGTCGAAGACGGTCGTCCACATCCCGGCCGGCCTTGCAAGCACCAACCCAGGCATGGCGGAACGCGGTGCCTATGTGGTGCGGGCCGCCGGTTGCCTTTCCTGTCACTGGGATCGAAAAGGCGGCGGTGAACCATATGCCGGTGGCGTTGCGTTCCCGACGCCATTCGGCACGTTCTACAGCCCCAACATTACCCCGGACAACGCAACCGGCATCGGCCGCTGGAACGATGAGGAATTTCTCCGTGCACTGACTGAAGGCGAGGGTATGCACGGCGAGCAGCTCTATCCTGCGTTGCCGTACACATCGTATGCCGCGATGCGGCCCGAAGATGCGCTGGCCATCAAAGCGCATCTGGCGACGCTGCCTGCCGTGAATGCGCCTCAGCGCCCAAACAATGTCTCGTTTCCATTCTCTTGGCGCGCACTGATGAAGGGCTGGAAGCTCTTATATTTTGCCGGCGCCGCGCCATTGCGTGACGATCCGTCTCGCGATGCAACCTGGAATCGTGGCCGCTATCTCGTAACTGCGCTCGGACACTGTGCGGAGTGTCACACCCCGCGCAACGCGCTGGGCGCTCAATCGTCGCAACAACCGCTTCAGGGCAACGCAAAAGGACCCGGTGGCTGGAAAGTGCCCGCGCTCGTTGGTCCTACCGCGACGGAGTTCGCCTCGTGGTCTATGGAAGAAATCGCGTCGTACCTCAAAACTGGCACAAAGCCGGACTTTGATTCGGCTCAAGGACCCATGGCCGAAGTAATTGAGGACAATACGAAACACCTATCCGATCAGGACAGGACTGCGATTGCGCTCTACCTGAAGTCGCTGAACGGCCGCTAACGAAAGCTGTTGATAGGCGAGGCCCGCGTGTTCGCGGCCGGTGAGTGTGAGATTAGACTACCACCCATCCCCGAAACAGACCGGTAAGAAAAAACATGGCTCGTGTCATCGTTATCTTGATTTTGATGCTTGCCATCGCGGCGGCGATGTTTGCGATCACACGCACCTCGGCGATCGCTCCTGGTGAAGCTGCGAGCGAACCCAGCGCCACCGTGCGTTTGACCGACACACTGGACGCGGCAATTGACCAAGACGCGGAGTCTATTAAGTCCGCCGAGCCGCGCACATTCTCAAACGAGGTCGCACCCGCAAACGCCGCGCCAGGCGCAGCGACTGCATCCAGCGCGCAGGACGTGACGAGCGGCGCCGTCGCGGGCGCAGCGCCGTCATTTGGAACCGCGGGCGTGGATCACATGGGCAACGCCTCTTTCACGGGCACCGCGACGCCGGGCGACGCCATTTCATTGATTTCGAGGGGCAAGACCGTGGGCTCGACCAAGGCCGACGACGCGGGTAATTGGGCGCTTGGCTTCAAGACGGGCAAATCCGATCAACAGCAAGAACTTCTCGTGTCGGCCCAGAGCAGCGACGGCACGACCGTGATCGGCCCGCAACGTGCGCTCATCCGCCCGCCGGCGACGGAGGGCGGGCTGCCGCGCATCACGTTGAAGTCGGCCGATCAAACGGCCGCCACACTGCAGGAAGGCATTGTGCCAGTGCCGGAAGCAACGACCGGTTTGGTCGTCGAGAAAGTTGCGCCCGGCGACGGCGCGCTGACGCTCTTGAACGGTCAGGCCGATCCAGGTGCCACGGTAAGAGTTGCGATCAACGGAAAGGCGGCGGGCGAAACCACCGTCGCGGCCGACGGCACCTGGTCGCTTGCAGCCTCGAACATTTCGGCCAAAGCGGCGGAGAAAATTCACCTTGAACTGATCGACAAAGACGGCGCGCAGCTCGATGAAACGAGCGTACCCTACAAAGTGCCGGCACCACCCAAACTCGCGGCGACCACGACTACGAAGATGGACTATCCCTCAATACTGACCTCGAAGCCGGGACCAAAACCGAAGCCGCAAAGGGAAGCGAACGGGGACGTAGCCGCGTTGTTCGAACCGGGGTCGAGCGCAATCGCCGGCGAAGCGACCAAAAACACGATCGTGAAAGTACGCAGAGGCGACAGCCTTTGGCGCATCTCGCGCCGCCATCTCGGCAAGGGAAAAAAATGGGCTGCGTTCTACAAGGCCAACAAAGCAAAGATCGACAACCCCGATCTGATCTATCCCGGACAAATATTGATAATCCCTGGCTAAGCCACACGCGCGACGGGGCTTTCTGCGCCTTCGAAGTAACATGAGCGGTGGATGTGTCAGCATTCGCTGCCGCAGGCTCTGGAACTTGGCACGGGCTTGGCTTAAGTCAGGTCGATGCCGCCATCACCCGGACGTTCTGCTGCCACCGCCGGCGAAGCCCATCGAGGCGCCACTCAGTGGCAAACCGTGAGCTCGCTTTTTCCCTACCTTTGGCCCGAGGGCCGGCGCGATCTCAAAACGCGCATCGTGCTGGCCATGGTGGCGCTTGTCGTCGCCAAGATCTTTACGCTCGCCTTCCCTTTGTTCTACGGCGCGGCCATCGACGCGCTCGACACGAAAAACAGCGTCGTCCAGCCGGTCGGCGTCGCGATAGCGTTCATCGTGGCTTACGGTGTGGCCCGCATCATGATGCAGGCTTTCGCGCAGTTGCGCGACGCGGTCGCTGCGAAGGCCGTCTACAACGCCGTGCGCGCCGTTGCAGGCCAAGCGTTCCGGCACATCCATGCGCTGTCGCTTCGCTACCATTTGGAACGCAAAACCGGCGGTCTGACGCGCATCATCGAGCGCGGCACCAAAGGCATCGACGTGCTTTTGTTTTACGCCCTATTTTCGATCGCGCCGACGATCTTGGAACTGGTGCTTGTCTGCGGTTATTTGCTTTGGGCCTACCATTGGGGCTTCGTCGCCATCACGGTCGTGACGGTCGTACTCTACGGCGTGTTCACGATCCGCGTAACGGAATGGCGGACCGCGATCCGCCGCCAGATGAATGACAGCGATACTGAAGCCAACACCAAAGCCGTCGACAGTCTGCTGAACTACGAGACGGTCAAATACTTCAACAACGAAGGTCACGAAGCGAACCGCTACGACAAGGCGATGGTGCGTTTTGCCGACGCCTCGGAAAAAGCTCAGTTGTCGCTCTCGTTCCTCAACGCCGGCCAAGCCGTCATCATCACCGTAGGCCTTGTCAGCGTTATGTCCCTGGCCGCCGTTTTCGTCTCGGCCGGCACGATGAGTTTGGGCGATCTTGTCGTGGTCAACGGCTTTCTCACCCAACTTTACGTTCCGCTCAATCTGTTGGGCACGGTCTATCGCGAGATCAACCAGGCCCTAGTCGACATGGAGAAGATGTTCGACGTTCTCCACGTCCCTCAAGAGGTGCAAGACAAGCCCGGTGCGCCGCCCCTGAAGGTCGCAGGCGGCGAAGTTCGCTTTGAAGACGTTGTCTTTGCTTACGAAACTGAGCGCACGATCCTCAAAGGGATCAGCTTCACCGTTCCCGCCGGAAAAACCGTCGCGGTCGTCGGTCCGTCGGGTGCCGGAAAGTCGACAATCTCGCGCATCCTCTATCGCTTCTACGATATCAAGTCGGGCAGGGTGACGATCGACGGCCAAGATATCCGCGACGTGACGCAGGACTCCGTTCGCGCTGCGATCGGCATTGTTCCGCAGGATACAGTCCTGTTCAATGACACGATCCAATACAACATACGCTACGGCCGCATTGACGCTGCCGAACACGAAATTGAAACGGCGGCGCGCATGGCCCAAATCGAGCCGTTCATCCGCCAGCTCCCCGACGGCTTCAACGCCATGGTGGGAGAGCGCGGCTTGAAGCTTTCAGGCGGCGAAAAACAGCGTGTCGCCATCGCCCGCACGATCCTCAAGAACCCGCCCATTCTCATGCTCGATGAAGCGACATCGGCGCTCGACACCCACACCGAACGCGAGATCCAATCGGCGCTGCAGGAAGTTTCGCGCAATCGCACGACCTTGGTGATTGCACATCGCCTGTCGACAGTGGTCGATGCCGACGAAATTCTGGTGCTTGACCAGGGCCAGATCGTCGAACGCGGAAAGCACGGCGAGCTTCTGGCCCGCAACGGCGCTTACGCCGCAATGTGGAATCGCCAGCGCGAAGCCGCGGCCGCGCGCGAGAAACTCAAGCAAGTTGAAGCCGATCCGGCTGTGAATCCAGAAATCGAACGCGTTCAACCAGTGGCGGCAGTTGCCGGAGGCGAGTGAGTCCTACAGCGGGAACTCCAACTCCACGATCGCTTTGACAACTCCGTCTTCGGCGGCGTCGGTGACGCCGAACAGATAGCCGACATTGTACTTGAGCTTGGTGCCCGTATCGCCGAGCGGCAGCACGCCTTCCACGGCCGGTCCCACATAATGTTCTTGCTGGTCGAGATCGGGCATGTCGTCGATGGCGCCGAATTCGCTGAACACCTCGATGCCGGGTTCGAACGCCGGGTCCAGACGGTATTTGAGTTGGAAACTTTGGTTGAGTTCGACATCGTCGCTCGCGCCGCCGCCCACTTCGCGCTCAAAGCCCAAATTGTAGGTCGCATCGAACGCGCCCAATTCCTTCGCGAACAACAGTGCAAGCTCGATCTTGTCCGGCGAACTGCCTGAATCGGTGCGCTCATATTCCACGAGCAATCCGAAATCGGCCCAAAACTCGCCACGCTCGGTCAGTTGAAAGCGGTTCTCCCATTCGAACGCTTCGAATGCGGTTTCTTCGCCTTTGCCTGCTTCGCGCTCCCACTCCGCATAGACTTCGGTGAACCACCATTCGGTGACGCCGTAACCGACGCCCAGGAGATGTTTCTGCTCGTTGTCCTTCGTGTCGTCGCCGTCGATCGTGCGCGAGGGCCGGTATTCGATCTCAAGTTCGTGATATTCGACATACGGCGCATACACTTTGAAACCCGCTTGCGCGTCTGGCGCAGTCACGGTCACGATGAGCAGCCCCGCAACGGCAGCGGCCGCCGTCGTAGCGCCGGCGGGTATCCGCGCCCGACGGGGATTGAACAAGATCATCAACCCACCAATCGCAACGATGGTCGAGACATAGAACGTGAGTTGAATGCCAGAAGGGCGCGCCACATAGCCGGCGAGCACATGGAACACCTGCCCAAATACGCTCTCCTCCGACAACAGCCACGATGTATCCCACAGCGCATTGCCGAGCGAAGGCAACCAACCGGCCTGGTTGAGGAACTTCGCGCCGCCAGCTGCCATGCCCGCCGCCAGCAACAAAATCATCCAACTTGTCGCCGTGAAAAGGTGCTTCGTCGGCAACCGCAACAATCCGGCATAAAGCGCCCAACCCACGACGGCGCCGAGCGTGAGTCCGGCAGCGCTGCCGATGAACAGATCTGCGGTGTTGGTCCCGCTGCTGGCAATGCCAAAGAGGAACAACACGACTTCCGAACCTTCGCGCAACACCGCAAGTCCGACCACGATAGCGAGCGCGGCGAGCGAACGAGTGCCGGTCGAGACGGCTGCGCCGACTTCACTCATCCTCGCCGCCAGTTCCCGCCCGTGTCGCTGCATCCAAATATTGTGCCAGCCCAGCATCGCGACGGCGAGGAAAAGAACTGACGCATTGAAGAGCTCTTGCCCGACGCCTTCCATCGCCTCCGAAATCTGTTGCGCGAAGAATGCGACGGCAATCGCACCGGCCAGCCCGCCGGCAACGCCAAGCGCGAGCCACCGACTGCGCCCTGCGACCATGCGTGTCGCCGCTGCGACGATCGACAGCACGAGTGCGGCTTCCAGAACTTCGCGAAAAACGATGAGTGCGGCTGCGTACATGATGCGTCCTCAAAACAGGGCAAGTGGCGCTATTTGGCGACTATTTTTCCTTGCGCCGTCGCTTGATTGAATTCGCCGAAGAACGGATAGGTCCCCGGATCGAGTGGCCCGACAAAAACGATCGCTTGGCTATTTCCCGCGATCACTTTCTCGCGATTGAGCTCATAGGACTCGAATTCTTCGGGCGTCGGATCTTGGTTCTTGATGACCAGCTTCACTTTTTTATTCGCCGGGACTTCGAGCGTCGCCGGCTCGAATTTGTGGTTCTTGATCGCGATTTCGAATGTCGGTGTCTCATCGGCAAGCGTAGGGCTCGCGACAATCACGCCGAGCGCGAAAGCCAAAGCAGCAAGCAATCTCATGGGGTTATTCCTATATGAAATCGATCATTTGAGGTTGATAATCATTCGCAACTAAGCGGTCAAGATGCAAACGTGTCGCAACAGCATCTAGCAGGCTACGCTGGACCTGCCGTTGATCTGGGTCAGAGCGCGTTTTCCGCGGAGAGCAGCCGAAGTTTCAGTCGCGCGCGCGTGCCAAGGTCTGAACCAGTTCCTGGACCTTCTCGCGCTGAGCCTTTTTGTCGCCTGAACGGATCGCGTGTTCGACGCAATGGGCGATGTGATCCTTCAAGATCTCGCCTTCGGCCTTTTTGAGTGCGGCGATCACCGCCTGCACCTGGTTGACGACGTCGATGCAATAACGGTCGTCCTCGACCATTTTGACCAAACCGCGCACTTGTCCTTCGACCCGCTTGAGGCGCGAAAGGCAGGCTTTTTTCGCTTCGTCTTGCATCATTGAAACATACCCCCTGGGGGTATATCAACGCAAGAGCCTCGAAGATTCATCATGACATCGAAGGACGATTCATGGCCCAACACCACCATCACGATCTCGCGCCGCCACTAAGCGCCAATAACGAGCGCGACCCAGTTTGCGGCATGATGGTGAACCCGGCGACGTCGCCCCATCGCGCCGAATTCGACGGCAAGGCCTTTCACTTTTGCGCCGCGAAATGTCGAGAAAAATTTGTTTCCGATCCGGCTCTCTATCTGTCGCCGCCCGATAAGAAACTTGAAGCTTCGGCAACGCCCGGCGCGATCTATACCTGCCCAATGCACCCGCAAGTTCGCCAAGTTGGCCCCGGATCATGCCCTATTTGCGGCATGGCGCTCGAGCCGGAGAATGCGGCTCACGTCGAAGAAGGACCCAACGCCGAACTCGTCGATATGACCCGGCGCTTCTGGATCGGGGTGGCGCTTGCCGCCCCGGTATTCGTTCTCGAGATGGGTGGCCACCTCACCGGCTTGACGATGTGGTTGGGCCAGACGGTGTCAAATTGGACGCAAGCCGTGCTGGCCACGCCGGTCGTGCTGTGGTGCGGCTGGCCGTT
>JAIOQG010000001.1 GCA_021413465.1 Alphaproteobacteria bacterium
TGCGCCGGCGGCAGTGCATTACGAAGGCTGTGCTTTCGCCCTTGGAGCCTTCAACGGTTTCCCGATTTTGTGCAGTGCATCATTTGACTACGTCTGAAATGTGGCTGCGGAGCCTTTTTGTCCATACTTCAATATGAACTCCAGCTAATTTCTCGCTCACAACCCCGTGATGGCAGTCAAATCACGCCGGAGGAATCGTCGAAGAAGTGTCTGTATGGTCTTGAATTACAGCTATTTTTAGCCGTTTATTGCTCGCAACGTATAGAAGGAGACCGACCAAAAGTGTCGCACCGAGAGCGTACGGCATGGGCTTACTCCATGAATAGAGTAGATTCCCGATCAGCGGCGCAAAGATGAAGCCCGCGGCGCCGGCGCCGCCAGTGAGCCCGGCAATTGCCCCTTGCTCGTCGGGCGAGACGGCGAGCGATGCGGCGGCGGAAAAGCCCGGACGCAGCATGCCGAAGCCGAGCCCCGACAGCACCAAGGCGAAGACGATGAGGCCGTAGTTCGGCGCGAACATGATCAGAAGGTTCGACAGAATCGCAATCGCAATGCCGGCATAAATCAAGAAACGCGTCGTCAGCCTAAAGCGTTGCACCAGAACGAACTGCGCGAATAGGGCCGCGATCGCCGAACACATGAGTGCAACCCCGGTCAATTGCTGCGTGTCGGCCGTTGCGGTGTGCATCGTGTCGCGAATGAAGAAAGCGACCGTTTGGATCGGGATCGCTCCCGCGGTGCCTTGCACTACGGCAAACACGACGAACGGAAACACGCGGGGATCGAACCACGACAGCGGCTTCATTTGTTCGCGGATGTGCGGGCGGGTGCGTTCGGGAAGCAAAAGCCAAATCGCCACCGCGGACAGAAACGCGAGGATGGCCACAAAAAACAAAGGCGCAATTACGCCGAAGACGATCAATGCGGCACCGATGCCGGGCCCGATGGCGGCGCCGAGCCCGAAGGCTGCGTTCAATGTCGCCATGCCTTCGGTGCGTTCTTGCGCCGTGGTGCGATCGGCGATGTAGGCTTGCGAGGCCGGATAGGCGCCCGAACCGAATATGCCGTAGATCGAACGCGTGGCGACCAGCAGAATGTAGGTCATCATCGGTGCGATCAGACCCCAGAGCCCGAACAGCAGCACGCTGGCGAAGGCCAAGGTCGAGACGCCGAAGGCGGCAAGGCCGATGAGAATGACCGGACGCCTGCCCCACATGTCGCTACGCGCGCCCCAGAAGGCGGACGAGAACACCCAGATCGTGGCCGACACCGCAAAGATCGAGCCGACGCCGAATTCGCTCAAGCCCAGATCGCGTGCGAGCGGCGGCAAAATCGCAAACATCAGTGTTTGACCGACACCGTTGGCGATCAGGCAGATAAACAACAATGCGATGGCCCGGCGGCGGCCGGCGACGCTGGTGGTGCCGTCTTCTTCCGGCGCGAACGCGGCTTGGGCACGGGCGAGCCAGCCGGGTTTGCGATGCGGGGAAGGAGCGCTTTGCATTTTTGCCGTCGCGAAAGACGTTGATTGCGTTGGCGTTTCTGGCGGTCCGGCCGCGGCATCGCATCGTGACAAATGCGCGCAAGCTATGGAAACCATGAGAAGCGCGCGCGGTGACAAGCGGTGCGAAGCACGTCAATTTCACGGGCATTGGAGGCCTGTACCGGCCGCCGCACACATCAGAGAGGCAGATACGATGATGAGATCTTTATTGGCCGCGATTGCCGCGGCGTTCGCTTTCGGCATTGCCGTTTTCCCCGCGCAAGCGCGCGACGCCGAGGTTTATACCGGCACGTTTTCGTCGCTGGCCGTTGGCGGCTATGACGCCGTCGCCTACTTCAAGGACAACCGTCCAAGCGAGGGCAAAGCGCAGTTTTCGACCGAGTACAATGGCGCGACGTGGCGCTTTGCGAGCCAAGACAACTTAAACGCCTTCAAAGCAAACCCCACGGCCTATGCGCCGCAGTATGGCGGCTATTGTTCTTGGGCGGTGGCGCAGGGCTATACGGCGTCGGGCGATCCGCAAGTGTGGAAGATCGTCGGCGGCAAGCTTTACCTGAACTACGACCGCGACGTGCAAGCCAAGTGGGAGAAGGATATTCCAGGCTTTATCGTCAAGGGCGACAAGAACTGGCCGACAGTGCTTGGGAAATAGGCTTGGAACAGTTCGAAAACCAACGGGTGGCGAACACACTTCGCCGCCCGTTTTTAGTTTTCCGCCTTGAGGCGAATCTGCGAGGTATCGCTGCGGCCGTCGGCGTCGACGACGGTGACGCGGGCAAAGCCTGCGCCGTCGGGGGTCCACCAGCTGTCGGAACCGGACAGCGGCGCGCCGTTGATCACCCAGCGCAGGGGCGCACGGCCGCCTTGGGCTTTCAGAGGCAGAGCTTGAGGTTTTTTCGGATCGACGAGCGAAACGACGGCGCCGTTGGGCGGAAAGGAAATACGCGGCGGCTGTATGCGCTTTAGACCCGCGACGAGTTTCGAATTCGGACGAAAGCGTTGCAGCGCGCGGGGAAGCTGTTCGGCGTTCTGTACGAGGTAGGCGCCGTCGGGTGCGGGATCGGGCGCGCGGCCTTCTTGGGGCAAGAGATCGAACACTTTCATGAGCAGGGGGGCGGCATCGTTGCGGCCGATATGGCCGACGCGCGTCGAGCCATCGGCGCGGCCTACCCAAATGCCGGCCGTATAATGGTGCGAGAAGCCGATCGACCAGGCGTCGCGGTAGCCGTAGGACGTGCCGGTCTTGAACGCGATTTCGCGCGCGCGCTCGATGCCTTGGCCCATCGACCAGCCGTCGGGCAGATTTGCCGTTTTCAAGATGTTGGACAAATACCAGGCCGCGGGCGCACCGAAGAGGCGATGCGGCTCACCCTCGATTACGCCTTTGACGAAGCGCAACGGACGCACTTCGCCGGCATTGGGAATGCCGACATAGAGCATCGTCAGATCGCGCAGGGAAATGCCCACGCCGCCAAGCGCCATCGGCAATGACGGCAGCGCCCCCTTCTTCGGGAACGTCAATTCGGCACCGGCGTTGCGCATCGTGGACGCCAGCCGCAGCGGACTGATGCGATCGAGCAGCGCCACGGCCGGCACGTTCAACGATTGCTGGAGGGCGGCCGTGATCGTTACCGTGCCTTGGAAGCCGCGGTCGAAGTTGCGCGGTTCGTAGTCGCCGAAGGCCGTCGGTTTGTCGTCGATCAGCGTTTGCGGGTGAACGACGAGGTCGTCAAAGGCGATGCCGTAAATGAAGGGCTTGAGCGTCGAACCGGGAGAGCGCGCGGCGTTGGCGAGGTCGACTTGCCCGGACTGGCCCCAAAAATTCGCGCCGCCCAAATAGGCGATCACATTGCGTGTCGAATTCTCGACCACGATGACCGCGAGATTGGCATCGTCATCGAAATATGCGCGCTCGCGATGGCCGAGATCTTCGAGCTTGGTCTGAACATTGGCATCGAGCGTGGAGACGATCACCGGTTCGGCGGTGGCGTTGCGCGCCAGCAGATCTTGCGCCAGATGGGGCGCGTGGAAAGGAAAGCGTTGGCGGCGGGTCGGAATCGGCTCCTGTGTCGCCTCCAAGGCCTCACGCGCCGTAATCGCGCCGCGCTCGGCGAGCGTGGCGATGACGCGATCGCGGGCGGCCTTGGCGATGTCGGGGTGGCGATCGGGGCGGCGGCGTTCGGGCGATTGCGGCAATGCGACGAGCAGAGCGGCTTCGCCGATCGTCAGGCGTTTCGGTTCCTTGCCGAACCAGGCGAAACTTGCGGCGCGCACGCCTTCCAAGTTGCCGCCGTAAGGTGCCAGCGTGAGATAGAGTTCGAGAATCTCTTTTTTCTGCAGGTGCCAGTCGATTTGCAGCGCGCGCGTCATCTGCAGCAGTTTTGCGGGCAGCGTGCGCTCGCGCGGTTCCATCAAGCGTGCCACCTGCATCGTGATGGTCGAGGCGCCCGAGACGACGCGGGCCTTGGCCGCCATTTGATAGGCGGCGCGAAGAATCGCGATCGGATCGACGCCGGGGTGATCGCGGAAGCGTTGATCTTCCCAGGCGAGGAGCAATTGAACGTAGCGTTCGTCAACTTGATCGAGCTTCACCGGCAAGCGCCAAGCGCCATCGTGGGAAATGAACGTGCGCAGAAGCGTGCCGTCGGCGGCGGCGACAATGACCGAGCGGTCGTCGGCGCGGGAGCGTTCCAACGGAGTGAGACGATCGGCAACGGCGAGCGCCAAGACAAGCCCGAGCGCGGAAAAGCCGGCGACGATCCAGGCCGAACGACGAGAGTTTGCCGGCGGTCCGTCGCCCCCGCTCTCCTTCCCCCTCAAGAACGGGGGAAGGACAAGTTTCATCCAAGCACGTAAGCGGTTACTGAGCGGCAATCGTCATCCGGCCCATGTTTGTGCGCGCACGGATATCGGGCGCGTACATGTCTTCAACGACGCCGGCCGGAACGACGTAGGCTCCCGGTACGGTGGCGCGCACGATGTAGGCAAAGTGGAATGTCGGGCGCGTTTGCTTGGCGATTTCCTTCGGATCGGTCGATTGGAAGTTCGAGCCGATGTCGAAGGTGACGACAAAGCGATCGTCGCGCGCCTCGGCGATGTTGGCTTGCGCCAAGACCGGCAGGAACGAATACATCGTCGAGCCATCGTCCTTGCGCTGCACGGCGCCTTCGATCTCAAAGCCGGACGGCAGCAGATCGAGCAGCGCCATCAGGCGCGCGCGATTGTCGCCCATTTCGCCCGACAGACGAACGATAAAGCGGTCGTTCTGCTTCACGTTGGCGAGGTTCGCAGGCTGGCCCGACATCGTCAGGATCGCCTTCGACAGCGTGACGCCGTTTTGTTCGGCCGACAGCGGCTGCGCCGGAATACCTTCCGACGAGACGATGCGCCAAACGTCCTTCTGGCCATTGTTCTTGAGCGAAAGCCCCTGATCCATTTGCGCCAGAGACGGACTGAAGCGAAGTACTTTGCCTTTCTGCGTGACCGTGGCGCCGGAGACGGCCACGTTGACCGGGGGCGTTGCTTCTTCGACTTCATGCGCCGCCAGCAGCATCCACGCCTTTTCTTGCGTGGTGGTCCAATTCAAGCGCGGATCGAAACTCGAGACGCGCGTAACGAGCGAGGGTATCAGACCCGCCTGCCCTGCTTTTGCCGACATGGCCGTCAAGCCGGCGACGTCGCGCAACAACGAGCCGTAGTAGCTGGTGTCGCTGACGTACTTCTTGGTGTCGGCGCCGAGGGCGAGATCGCGCGCCTTGGCGAATGCCGGTGCCGCGCGCGCGCGGTCGCCGATGTCGCCGAGTGCCGAGCCCATGAGACCCAGCGCGAAGGGATTCGTCATGCCTTCGATGCGGGTGTCGGCGAAGTAGCGCAGTTCGCTTGGGTTCAACGAACCCGCACGCGCGAGCAGGTAGAAGCCATAAGCGCGCGCAAGATCGGTGTTCGATTCCGAGCCGGCCGCTTTACGGGCCCAACCGAGCGCGCGGTCGATGCCTTCTTCCGGGATGACATAGCCGTTCTGTTTGGCCTGCATCAGGAAGTCGGTTGCGAACATGCCGATGTAGGGATCGGCTTCGCCGGAGATCGAGCTCCACATGCCGAAGCTGCCGCCGTAGGTCTGCATGTCTAGGACTTTATAGGCGGCCTCTTGCACGCGATCCTTGATGCTCTTGTCCTGCTTCACGTTCGCGAGCAGGGCCATGTCGTTGTAGTAGACGAGCGGGAAGGCGCGGCTCGTCGTTTGCTCGATACAGCCATAGGGATAGCGGTCGAGCCAACGCAGAAGGCCGGGCACGTCGTCAAAGCCACGGCCGCCCGTCACCGTCACCGCGACTTGCGCCGTGCCGGGTTTGAACGAGGCGAGCAGTTCCTTGCCGAACTTGGCATCGCGTCCCGGGCCGACGACAACCGTGTCTTCCGACGAGACCGGCAGCTGCGGTTCGCGCACTTCGATCGGCCACGAGCGGTCGACCTTGAAGCCGTTCGGACCGTCGACGTGAAGCGCGATGGAGCCAATGCCGGCTTCGCCTGCGTTCACAGGTACCGACAGCAGTTTGCGCTCGCCCACGCCCAAGGTCGTGGACACCCGCGTTTCGCCACCAGGGCTTGCCGTCGTGCCCGCCGATTTGACGGTGGCTGTGTATTGGCCGGCGGCGCCTTCGACATTGTGCATGTTGAGTGCGGCCATGATCTTGTCGCCCGGCGCCAAGAAGCGCGGCAACACGACCTCGGCGACTACGGGGTCACGCACGGTCAACGGCTGCTCGGCGTGGCCGAGTTTGTTGATCGTGTAGGCGACCGCCATTAAGCGCAGTTCGCCATTGAAGTCGGGGATGTCGAGCGTGACACTGCCCTTGCCGCCGTCGCCCAGGGCCACCAGCCCGGAGAACAGCGACACCGTCTTCTGCGGCACAACGGCCAAGGAGCGGCCGCCGACGGCGTCACCACCGGTGCGCAGCTCACCCATGATGGCGCGATCGGCCGCGATCAAGCGGCCGTAGTCGTCGCGCATATCAAGTCCCAAGCGACGCTTGCCGTAATAGTGCTTCGTCGGGTCGGGACTATCGAAATCGGTCAGCTGAAGAATGCCTTCATCGACGGCCGCGACAGTGACGTAAACAGCCTCACCCCAACTTAGATTCGATACTTCGATGGGGATCGACAGTTTTTGGTTCGGCGCGATTTTCTTCGGCGCCTTCAGGGCGACCTTCAATGTGCGCGGTGCCGAGTCGACGGCGATCCACGCGACGCCGATTGCGCGCACCGGCGCACGCGTCTGGGCCGACGAGAGCGGACGGTAGTGCGTGACCAATGCGTACGCGCCCGAGCCCCATTCGGAAGACACCGGAATCGAGACTGTGGTGCCGGATGCGGACACGTCGACGAGCTTGGTGTAGTGGATTTTGTTCGAGGCGATGACGATCAGCGCCTTGCCGTCGGACGGCGGGCTGATGGAGATTTTCGCCGTGTCGCCCGAGGCATAAAGCTGTTTGTCGGCGGCAACCGCGACGCGGTCCGGCCGGTCGTTGCCGGCGCCCGAGCCCCAGCCCGACCAGAAGCGATAGGCGCTGGTGGCGCCAGTCGCCGGGTCGGCTACCGTTAGGCGGTAAGAGCCCCACGGCAGCGGCTTTGAGATTTTGAAGGCGTTCTTGCCGTCGAGATCGGTCTTGCCGCCGTCGACGATGCGGTCGTTGACGACGCGTTCGTACTTCCAGTCGTTGTCGACTTGGTACCAGCGATAATCGACGTCTTCGTTGACGAGTTCCCACGTGACGCCGCTGACGGATTTCGATTTGCCTTCGATGTCGACAGCGACAACTTCGAAGTTTGCCGGCGTGTTTTCCTGGATCGAGTCCCACTCAAACGCAGGACGAATGCCAAGCAAGGTGTCGCGCGTGCGCAGGGGCAGCGCGATTTGGTCCGACGTCGTGCGGCCGCCCGGCTCGTAAATGGCGACATTGATGTTCGCTTTGAGCGGTAGCGAGGTTTCCGCCAGTTCGTCGATTGCGGCGGTCGCTTGGGTTTTGCCGTTCGCGTCCGTCTCGGCAACGGTCATCGTGACTTGCGTGCCTTCGAACGTTTCGTCGACTTTGCCGAAGCGGAAACCCTTCAGTGCCGGAACGTCGGAGAAGGGCGTCGAGTCGGTTGTGATCGTCAACGTGCCTTCGCCGCCGAGGCCTGCTGCGGGCGCGCCGTAGAGGAAGCGTCCGGTGACGTCGATGGTGGCGGTTGTGCCCGGCCGCAGGATTTTTTGCGCCGCCGTCAGTTCGACCTTCAATTTCTGCGGCACGAAATCTTGCACGTCGAAGGCGACGCGGCCGATAGGCTCGCCCTTCGGGTCGACATAGGTCGCGACTTGCCAACGCCCGCGCGGCGCAGTGGCCGTGAGCTTTACAGGTGTCGAAACGCCACCGGCTTCGAGATTCGATTCAACCCACTTCTTCGATTGCAGTCCGTCGGGACGCGACAGAATGAAGGTCAGCGGCGTGTCGCCCAGCGCTTTCGTTTGCTGATCGCGCAACAGCGTGACGACGTTGACGGTTTCGCCCGGGCGATAGACGCCACGGTCGGTGTAGAGATAGGCATCGATCTGGTCGGGCGATGTGCGGCCTTCGACGCCGCGATCGGTCAGATCGAAAGCGGGCCGGCGCAGGTCCAAGAACGCAAAGTCATTGCTGGCGCCGTAGGCGAGCACCACCACGGGCTCCATGCCGCCCGTGCCGCGCGTTATGGCGGCCGAGAACGAAGCCCGGCCGTCGCCATCGGTTTTAACGCGCTCAAGTTCTTCGTTGTTGCGGGCCACGAGCGCCACTTCGACACCCGAGACCGGTTGCGCCGATTTCAGCGAGCGTACGAAGACGTTGAGGCCGTCTTTGCCCTTGAATGTGGTAAGGCCCAGATCCGTATCGACGACGAATTGCGCCGCTTTGGGTTTCCAGTCGATGTTCTCTTCGGTCGATGCCTTGTCGGCGGCATCGGCGGCCAGAATCATGTAAGCGCCGGGGAGTTTCTTGTTCAGCGCGCGGCGTAAGGGAAAGAGCGTCACCGCTTCGTCGTTTCGGCGGTTGTTGGGAACGGTAAGCTGACCGGTCCATACGACCTGGCCTTGTTCGTCTTGAATCGTGTTGCGCTCGTATTCGTAGAACTCGCGTTGGTCCACGAGGCCGGTTTGCAGCTGCGACAGCAGGCGGTCGCCGACCCGTATGACTTTGATATCGAGCTTGGCGACGTTGACCGTCGTGATCGGAACGCCGTCGGCGCTGTCGCGCGGCAGGACGAGACCATTGCCAAAGCGGACGAGTGCGGGCTTGTCGCGCAGTTCGACGGGAAGCGATTCCGATTTCGTCAGTTTTTCGCCTGCGAGCGCCGGCAGACCTTCTTTCAGCTGGAGCTGATAGGTTTGACCGAAAGCGAGGCCTTGGATGCAGAGACGATCTTGCGTGACGCGCAGCGCGAACTTCGCCTCGGGGTCGAACTTCAAATAATCTTCGTATTTCGTTTTGCCCGAGTTATCGAGCTTGCGGGTAAATACAAGGCAAGCTTCCGGTTCGTCGCCGGACGTCTGAACCTCGAGACGGCGGAAGGCAAAGAAGGGCGAGGGTAGCTCCGGCGTGGCCGTTACCGGGCCGGACGGCGTCGTGCCAGTCCCCGGTTGTTGGGCCGTTCCGTCAGCGGCGACCGTTTGTTCGGACTCGCCTGGACCTTGTTGGCCGACGTAACGAACCGCAAGAAAGATGGCCGCAGTCAGAGCCACGACGACGGCAAGAGCAATCAGCACACGCTGCATAGAATTTCCCCGAGATCAGACGTTCGACGGCGCGAAGGTTCTCATGCGCCATTCCTGCTTGTTAGCACAACATTAAGCCCGATGCGTAGTTCAGCGGCGACCATCACAGTGGGCGCCTATGATGACGGCTTTTTGTCGCAAGTTCGCGAACTTTGAGGCATTCTTGCGGCGCTTGCCAACGCATCAAAGGCCCCGCAGGGGAGCCTTACTTGGGCCCATAACGGTGATTAGGGCTTGCGCCGGTGAACCAAATCATGCGGCGGTTGCGGTGCGGCGGTCCCATTCACCCCATGGGCGTGGGTCGGGCGGAATCGAAACTGCCTATTTTGCGGGGAATTATGCCAGTTCGTTCGACTCTGATTCGTCGTCTTGCCGTTGGCACCCGCCGTTCGGCCGCACTGGCCGTTTTGCTCGGCGCATTGGCTTTCTCGGGTGCCGGTACCGCCCGTGCGCAAGACAATTGTGGCGACAGCGAAGGCGTGTCCGAACTTCAGGGCGCGGGCTTTCCGGTGGATCTGGGTGCCGTGCGTGCGTTTTATGAGCTCGTCGACCAGCCCTGCGTATGGGACGCGGCAAGCGCCATAACTTTGATCGCGGCGATCGAAAGCGCGTCCGACCATGGGTTGGACCCGGCGCTGTTTCATGCCGACGAACTTGGCAGGTCCACGGCGTCTTCGTTGTTTCTCACGCCTGCGGCCCGCGATGTATTGCTGACGGATGGTGCACTTAAGTATGCGGCGGCCGTGGCGCACGGACTTAGCGCGCCCGAGACGCCCCGCGACGAACGGGCGGCCGATGCGCATCCGCTTGGGGCGGAAATCAACTCTCTTGCCGCAGCCCTGTCGCGCGGCGACGTCGCGGCGTGGCTCGATTCGTTGGCGCCCAAAGTGCCGGGCTATGAGAGACTGAAAGCCGCGCTGTCGTCGTATCGTGCCATTGCAGAGGCCGGCGGGTGGGAGAGCTTGCCGCCGGACCTGCGGCTGAGGCCGAAGAAGAAATCGCCCTTTGTGATCGATCTGCGGCGCAGGCTTGCGATGGAGGGCGATCTGACGCGCGACGACGGCGGCCCGGTCTACGACGAGTCCGTTCGTGCGGCCGTTCTGCGCTTTCAGGAACGCAACGGCTTGCGAGCGGACGGAAAGCTGGACGTTAAGACCATCGAGCGGCTCAATGTTTCGGCGGCCGAGCGGGTGGCGCAGATATCGCTGAACATGGAACGCTGGCGCGTCGATGGGCGCGATCTGCCGCCGGCGCGGGTCGAGGTCAACGTGCCCGACGCCACGGCGGTGCTGTTTAGGGACGGCGGCCCGGTTCTGAAAATGAATGCGGTGGTCGGCGCACCAGGGCACGACACGCCCGTGTTGCGCAGCACCATCAACATGGTGGTTGTGAACCCGCCGTGGAACATTCCGCGCTCGATCATTCAAAACGAGATCAAGCCGATCTTGAAGCGCAACCCGAACTATCTGACCGAGAACCGGATGTATTGGTCGGGCGATCAGCTCATTCAGGAACCGGGGCCGCACAATGCGCTCGGCCGCATCAAGTTCGAGTTCCCGAACCGCTTCAGCGTCTATTTGCACGACACGCCGTCGCGACGGTTGTTCACCGATCCGGAGCGCGCGCAGAGCCACGGCTGCGTGCGATTGGAGCGACCGCTCGATCTGGCCGAGGCGTTGCTGCAGGGCGATCCCGAATGGAGCCGCGAGGCGATCGAGCAAGCGATCCGCGAAGGCGAAACGGTGCGCATTGCGCTGCCGGAACCGACGGCGGTGGTGATTTCATACCGCACGGCGTTCGTCGAAGAAGACGGGTTGGTGCAATTCCGGCCCGACATATACGGCCTGGACACACAACTCACGCTGGCGCTTTCGCTCAAGGTCGCGGCTTTGAGGTCGCAAGCGGCGGTGCAATAACCAATTAGGGTTGCAGGCGCCGGCTTGTCGCAGCACCCTGGGCATCTGGCGCTCAAACGCCCGACGTACTATTGATTGAGCCTTGATCACATGGGGGCTGCCGGTTGAACACCGGTGTCGGGGCTTGTGCGCTTAGCGATTGCGATCTTCTCCTTGTTTCTGCTCGCGGCTTGCGCGTCGACCACGGTCGATGTGACCGACGCGGCAACAACCGCACGGCTGGAAGCATTCAAGAGCGGCAATGTCGTGCTGCCGATGGGTACGATTGAAGCCGCCGATTGGACCCTCAACCGGCAGGCCGCCTATAATTTGCTCGCAGCCGGCAAATGGCGCGAGCTTGCCGATTTGGTGCAGCGCAAGGGCATCAACAACGATTTGAATTGGTATTATCTCGGTCGCGCCGCCGAAGGCTTGGGCGAAATCGAACTGGCGCGCGGCTTTTACCAGCGCAGCATCGAGCGCACGAGATCGGAAAAATACAGCCATCGCTGCCAGGGCAAAGTGGTCAGCATGTGCGACGGGTTCGACTTCCCCGATGTCACGCAAACGCGTTTGGGGGCCTTAAAGGCGGCGGCGCCTGCCGATGCCGGCGGCGCAACCGAGGCACAGGCCGGAGGCAACGCATTGCTGCGGACCGGGACGGGATTTGTCGTCGATACGGCGGGCGCGGTCGTGACCAACTATCACGTCGTCCAAGGGTGCGGCGCGGTTTCGTTTCTTTTGATCGGCAATGCGTCATCCGATGCGACCGTGATCGCCAGCGATCCGGTGAACGATTTGGCGTTGCTGAAGCTGCGCGAACACCCCAAATCGGCGTCGGTGTTCCAAGATCCGGATAAGCTTCGGCCGGGCGACGACATTATCGTGTTCGGCTATCCGCTGGTGGGGCAACTCGCGAGTGCCGGAAACCTAACGCGGGGGTCGGTGGCGGCGCTGTCGGGCTTGCGGGACGACGCACGTTATTTCCAAATGTCGGCGCCGATCCAGCTGGGCAATTCGGGTGGTCCAGTGTTGAATCAGGCAGGGCGCATCACCGGGATCGTCACCTACAAGCTGAATGCGGCGCGCGAGCTCAAGACGACGGGCGACATATCCCAGAACGTGAATTTTGCGCTGAAGACCTCGGTGCTGCGCTCGTTCTTGGACAGCAACAACATCACCTATGCCCGTTCGAACAGCGTCGCGTCGCCGACGGCTGCGGACGTCGGAAGCGAGGCCGCGAAATTTACCGGCATCGTCGGCTGCTACAGAAATTAAGATCTCAGCCGAGTAGCGCTTTGCGTCTGGCCCAGCTTTCCGGCGGCCATTCTTTTTCCATGTTGTAGTAGATTTTGAAGGCGCGTGCGGACTTGGGAAGTTCGATCCACGCCAATTTCGAGCGGGTGAAGATGTGGACGTCGGGCGGACATGCGGCGGCGTTGTCCAGCGTGCCGACGCGCAGGAAGCTCATCACCAAGCGGCGGCCATAGTCGCTCCACAGCGCGGTCTGGCATTTGGCACAGCGATAGATGTCGTGCGGACGCTGGCTATCGGTCGGCACGGTGAACGGTTTAGGTTTGCCTTTCAGCAGCTTGATGCGATCGGTTTCAATAATCGCATTGATCGCAAAGGCCGAGCCGGTTTGGCGTTGGCAGTCGCGGCAGTGACAGCAATGCACAAACATCGGGCTCGTGGCGAGACGGTATCGTATGGCGCCACAGGCGCAACCGCCTTCGAGTTTTTTCGTCATCGTGGGTCCCTGCCCGGCGATCCAACTTGCCGTCGACATACAGAAAAGCGGCGTCGATCAGGCGGCGTCAATATCGGGTGGGAAAATGGTGGGCGTGACAAGGATCGAACTTGTGACCCCTACGATGTCAACGTAGTGCTCTCCCGCTGAGCTACACGCCCACTCAAGGTCACCCAATACGGGCGCCGGGGCGCTCCCTATAGCGGCGGCGGGATAGCAATACAAGTGGTGCCGAACCGGCAGCGGCTGCGCAGCAGCGCAAGCCCGTAGGGCTGGATTTGGGGGTACGGTTCTAGGCCCATTGTTGCGAACGATACCCGCGTCGCCGGAGCGTCGGGGAAAGAAATCTTTATCGGCTCTGGGTCCGGGACCGTTTCGAACTTCAGATCGGTGTCCGGCTGGCGCGGGGCGGCGTGCGCAACGAGGTGCGCGCGATCAAAAGAAAAATGACGCTTGGGAAGGCAGCCCGGGAGGTAGGGATCTTGGGCCGCGGCTTCGGTGATGGTATCGGCGAGATATTCAAATGCGTCTCTGAGTTCGCTGTTGGCGATTGTTGGGAACAGCCCGTATTTCGCCGTCGCGTCATGGGCGAGTTCATGAACCAGAGTCAGCGCTAGGCAATCTGCGTTCGCTTTTTCGCTGATGAAGACCTGACCGTCGACATAGGCACCATCATTGCCCTGCAGATAAATGTGATCGGCTGAGACAATCTCAACCGCCGGTTCGCGCGTGCGGGCGTAGCCCGAAACGTCGATACCGAGTTCGGTCATGAACGCCTCGACACGCGTCATGGTCGCCCGCACTTGTGCCGGCTCAAGGGGCGCCGCCGCGCCGGTCGCGATCAGAGATCCCCACAGAACGGCTAACGCCGCGCTGCACGTGAATTTGGCCACCAGAAGACACCCACCGACAGATTATTGTTGGCGGCGATTGTGCGTGGGGGGCGTGAAAAATCGGTTCCGCGTTCGCGCAGCAGAGGCGCAACTTAACTTGAAATTAGGCATAGCGAGAAAGAAGGCCCGATGAGCGGCGCGTTCAGGCCGCCGCCATGAAGCGCTCGACCTCGCTCACGAGTTCGCGCAGGTGGAATGGCTTTGAGAGAACCTTGGCGTCTTTGGGCGCGTTGCTTTTCGGGTTGAGCGCGACGGCCGCAAAGCCCGTGATGAACATGATCTTCATTTTCGGCGCCACATCGGCGGCCTTGCGGGCCAATTCGATACCGTCCATCACCGGCATGACGATGTCGGTCAGCAGCAGGTCGAAGCGGTTACCGTCCCTGAGACAATCAAAGGCTTCGTCGCCTTGGGAGAAAGACGCGACTTCGTGGCCGGCCTTTTCCAAGGCGCTGGCCAAAAAGCGGCGCATCGATTCGTCGTCTTCGGCGAGTAAAATCTTGGCCATCGTCTTTCGTACGCCCCTATTCTTCGCCACATTCTCAACAACGCATGCAAGAGCCGGTCCAAATTCAGCCCCGGCAACGCACTGCCGCTATTTACGGCGAATTTCCTGCAACAGCCAAGGCTTTGTTGTTATTCGGTTATTTTTGCAACCTGCGTTATTCGTCAATGGCCTTGATCCGACTGGGGTTCGATGCTCCACTTGTTTACGTCAACGATGGATTAAGGCGTGAGATTGGCAGGCGAAAAGCGAGGGGCAGCGATCGATCCCCCTTTTGAGGTTTTGGCGCCGCAGGACCATTCGCTGCCGTTTGTCTTCGCTTCGCCACATTCGGGACGGGTCTATCCGAAATCGTTCCTGCAGGCGTCGCGCCTCGACGGCACGGCTATACGCCGCTCCGAAGACAGCTTTGTGGATGAAATATTCGGCGCGGCTCCGGCTTTGGGCGCGCCGCTGCTCAAAGCGCATTTTCCCCGCGCTTTTATCGATCCGAATCGCGAGGCTTACGAACTAGATCCGGCCATGTTCGACGGGCCTCTGCCGCAGTTTGTTAACAGCCGCAGTCCGCGGGTTGTAGCGGGCCTGGGGACGATTGCGCGCGTCGTTCGAGACGGCGCGGAGATCTATTCGCGCAAAATCTCTTTTGCCGAGGCGCAATCGCGCATCGATGCCTATTACAAGCCGTATCACGCCACGTTGCGCGGGTTGATCGAAGCCACGCACAAGCAATTCAACTGCGCGGTGCTGATCGATTGCCATTCGATGCCATCGGTGGGCGGTCCGCTCGATCAAGATATCGGTGCGCCGCGTCCCGATATCGTACTCGGCGATCGGTTTGGGACGTCGTGTGCGCGGCGTCTGACGGACATGATCGAGCGTGCCCTGGCGATGCAGGGGTTTGCCGTTGTGCGCAACAACCCTTATGCGGGCGGGTATTCGACCGAGCATTATGGACGCCCGGCGCTGGGGCTGCATGCACTGCAGATCGAGATCAATCGCGCGCTCTACATGGACGAAGATCGCGTCGAACGCAGCGCCGGCATCAAACGCGTAACGCATGCCATCACGACACTCATTCGTGCCATGGGCGAAGTCGATTGGCGCTTTCTCAAATCGCCGATCTCGACCAGCCAAGCGGCGCAATGAACTTGGTTTTGCGCGACGCGACTGCCACCGATATGGCAGCGCTTCTTGCCATTTACTCTCATCACGTTGTGCACGGCTTCGGCACGTTCGATGAAGTGCCGCCGCCACTCAA
This sequence comes from Alphaproteobacteria bacterium, assembly GCA_021413465.1. GTDB lineage: Bacteria > Pseudomonadota > Alphaproteobacteria > Micropepsales > Micropepsaceae > SZUA-430. The sequence continues at coordinate 15,592 of JAIOQG010000001.1, forward strand.
CGAGATGCGCGACAA
>JAIOQG010000002.1 GCA_021413465.1 Alphaproteobacteria bacterium
GGATGACAGGTGTTGCTTTCGATTCCACTTGACCGGAACGTGCTCTAGCGCTGCGAGCCCGCATCGAGTTCGGCAAGGCCTTGCGCCGGAATGCGATTGCGGTCCGCCAGCACGGTTCCGGCTTCGACGTCGTTGGCAACAAACATCAGCCGCGAACCGGCAACGATTAATCCGCGTCTCCGCTGGCCTCGTCCCATTCCACTTTGGTTACAGGCGTCGTGTCGTAGTCCGCGCGAATGCGCGCGGCGCGTTCTGGATGCCCTTTTTAGATTGCACAAAGCATCCAATGTTGGCTTGCGATTTTGACACGTTTGTTCTATTTTTGTTCCTAGTCATGGTCGCCGCGACTGAAAGCTGTTTGTGCCTCTTCATTGCGTCCGTTCGCGGCCGCCCCGGCGCTCTTATCTCCCTGCAAATAGGACAGTATTGCTGTCGCATGTTACGGTTTCGTTGCGGCAAAAACGGCAGACAGCCGCCATTGTTACGCTGTTACGGTTTGGTGAGGGGTGGCGATTTTCGCTGTGGTGGGAGCGGGAAAGTCGGGCTCGTTTTGGCGGGCGGTTGGCCGGGCGGGGGGCGGTGGTGGGGCGTGTTAGGTGAGGCGCCTATATTGCGCCGCCGATTCTTGGAGCCGCCGATGTCCGATGTTCGCCCCGCGCCGTTTCGTTTGCGCTCGTTGCTTGCCGGTATCGTGCCGACGGGGCGCGCCGATACCGGCGTTGCCGACCGGTTGTTGACGTCGTTCCACGAGACGGAGCGCACGGGGTTGATGCTGGCGTCCGTGGTGCGCGCCGTCATCATCGTCGCGCTCGTTCTTGTGTTCGCCGTGACGGGGTCGTTTGTCGGCGACGGCTATGGGTTCTTGATGGCGATGCCGTTGGGGCTTGCGCTGATCGGTTTGGCGCAGTTCGAAACCGCGCGGCGCTGGCCGCATTTGGGATGGCCGAAATATGTGTTCATCGCGCTCGATTGCGCCTATCTCGCCTTCGTTCTGATTGCGCGCCATGCGTTCGCCGCAGATCTGCCGCCGGTGACGTTGGCGGTGAAGGAGGGGGCGCTGTTGTTTTTCGTCGCGTTTTTGGTGCATGGCGCGTTCAGCTATTCGCCGCGCTTCATCGTGTGGACGGGGTTTTGCATCACGGTCGCGTGGGGCGCGGTGGTGATGGCGGCGGCGAGCGAGCCGGGCGCGTTCTTCACGCTGGGGGCGGGAAGCGCTGAGGACATGTGGCGGCGCTATGGCGATCCGCTTTACGTGCCGGTGATCAAGATCGTTTACGACTACATCGTCATCGCCTTACTGACGGCGGGTCTTGCGGTGGCGGTGTGGCGTTCGCGGCAGCTCGTGCTGGCGGCGGCGGTGTCGGAGCGGGCGCGGGCGAATTTGGCGCGGCATTTTTCGCCCAAGGTCGTCGACGTGCTGAGCGCGCGCGAGCATCCGTTCGGCGAAGTGCGGCGGCAGGCGGCGGCGGTGTTGTTCGCCGATATTCGCGGCTTCACCACGCGCTGCGAGACGATGGCGCCGGAGGAGGCGATGGCGTTCCTGCGCGATTTTCATGCGCGCATGGAGGTTGTGATCTTCGAGCATGGCGGCACGCTGGACAAGATTTTGGGCGACGGGTTGCTGGCGGTGTTTGGCGTGCCCGATCTCGGCAAGGGCGATGCGGGCGACGCGCTGGCGTGCGGCTATGCCATGATCGAGGCGGTGGCGGCGTGGAACGCTGAGCGCGCGGGCAGCGGCGTGGCCGATGTGGAGATCGGCGTCGGGCTGCATTACGGCTTCGTGATGTTGGGCGATGTGGGCAGCGAGCGGTTGATGAATTTCACCGTCGTGGGCGACACCGTGAATGTGGCGAGCCGGCTGCAGTCGTTGTCGAAGGAGCTCGGCACGCGGTTGGTGGCGAGCCAGGCTTTGGTGAGCGCGGTCAAAGACGAAATGCGCAAGGAGGGGGCGCTGCTCGACGATCTGAAATTCGTCGGCGCCAAGCATTTGCGAGGGCGGGAGACCGAGACCGTGGTCTATGCGTTCGATGGTGCAAGTACAGGCGCCGCCGGGCGGCTTGAGGTGGCGTAGCGGTGGGCATTCTATCTATGCTAAGTTTTGGAGCGATTGAAACTTCCGGTCGAGGCGGCATGCGTCGCGCGCTTTCTTACATTTGGTGGCCGCTTTTGTTCGGCCTTGCGGTGACGGCGACCTATGCCGGCATCGTGGTCGATCACGCCATCATCGTGTTCAATGTCACTTACATATTGTTGGCGATTGCCATCGCGCTGCTTGAGCGGGCGATGCCGCACGAGACGGCGTGGCTTGAGAATGACGGGCAGGTCGTGCCCGACATCGCGCATACGCTTTTGAACAAGGGCGTGGCGCAGGTCATCATCGTGACGTTCGCGTTTATGGGATTGGCCGAATATGTGGCGTCGTCAGAGGGCGGGCTGTGGCCGGTGCAGTGGCCGCTCGCGCTGCAGGTCGTGCTCGGTCTCGTGCTGGCTGAGATCGGGCTCTATTGGAAGCATCGCCTCGCGCATGAGTGGCCGCCGCTGTGGCGTTTTCATGCGGTGCATCACAGCGTGACGCGGCTGTGGTTTTTGAACACGGGGCGGTTTCACTTCGTCGATACGTTGAGCGGGCTTGCGGTCGGCATGCCGCTGATTTTGTTTCTGGGGGCGCCCAAGGACGTGATGATCATGGTGAGCGCGATCACGGCGTTTATCGGCATTCTCACGCATGCCAATGTCGAGATGCGGTGCGGGATTTTGAACTATGTTTTCAACACGCCGGAGCTGCATCGCTGGCATCATTCGAAGGTGCTGGCCGAGGGCAACCGGAACTACGGCGAGAATTTGATGCTGTTCGATCAGCTGTTCGGGACGTTCTTTCACTCGCCGCGGCGGCCGCCCGCCGATATCGGCATTCAACATCCCATGCCCGCAACCTTCGTCGAGCAGCTAAAGGTGCCGTTCAGCCGGGTGCCGCTCTAGAGGGGAATGCCCTCGGGTTAACGCACGTTGGAGTCGCAATGTTGAGCGCTACGCCTCTTAACTGTCGCTTCCCGGTTGAGCCTCGCTTGCGCGCTTCGACCCCCAGTCAGTGGTGCGCACCGCGCCCGCGATGCAGAGTCTGCGTCGAGGCTCAAGGTCATGCGCACAAACAAAGCAGAAATCGAACCCGACATTTATCGCTCCGCGTGGAACTTGATCCGCGCGCACGGCAAGAAGGCCGAGCGCGAGGCGGCCAAGTTGCAGGAGGCGATGATCGCGCTCGGCGACGAGCGGGCGGTCAGCTTCATGTGGTCGATCCACAAAGCGATCAAAGAACTGCGCCGCACGAAGCGGCAGGATCACGAACCGCTCAACTAATTCGCGCGGGTTTCGCCGACCAGGATAAAGGGCGCCCAGGCGGCCGGGTGGGCGAAGTAGGCGGCGCTTTTATCGTTCATCAGCGTGAGCATCGATTGGCGCAGCGCTTGGCCGCGGCCTTGCGCCGGATTCTTCTGCATGTTGGCGACGGCGCCGGTGGTCAAGCGCATCGCGGCGTTGTCCCAGACCGGCCAATGCGAGACGAGCAGCGATTTCGAGCCGGCGAGGAAAAAGGCGCGGGCGAGGCCGGACAGTCCCGCGGCGCCGGGCGTGTCGCCCGCGGCGGTGTTGCAGGCCGAGAGGATGATCCAGTCGGCGCGCAGATTGAGTCGAGCGACTTCGGAGGCCGAGAGATAGCCGTCGTCGCGTTCGCTGGCGGAGGCGGGCGGGGTGAAGACGAGGCCCGGCTCGCCCAAGCCCATGTCGCCCGCCATCAGCGCGTGGGTTGCAAAAGCGATGACGCGCTTCTTCGACAGGTCGAGCGTTTTGACTTGGGCCTCGGTGGCGCGCTCGCGCACGTAGACGTCGGCGGTTTCGGAGGCGCCCAGGGTTTTGGCGAGGGCGCGCAGTTCGGGGCCGGTGGCCGGCAGCGGGGCGAGGCGGCGGAGTTTTTTCGGGTCGGGCTCGTTGCCGCGAAAGACGCTCGCCACGCTGCCGGCGTTTGCAGATGAGGTTGCGGCGGTGGCGACGAAGAGCGGCAGGCTTTGTCTGTGAAGCTGAAAGCGGGAATTTTCAGGTGCCGCCGTTAGGGGCAGCGACGGCAGAGGCGAGGACGGCAGGGTTAGATTGCGCGCGACGCGCTGGCGTTCGATGCTGCCGCTGATCGTCGCTCGCAACGGTGCCAGAACTTGAACTTGGTGCGCTTCGGCCGGCGTGGGCTGGCGCAGAATGTCCGGGACGTCGCCGATGCGCGTCGCCACGGTGACGGCGTCGAAGGAGGGATCGCCGAAGCCGGCAAAGGCTTCGCTGCCGGTGCTCTTGTTGGCGTAGAGGCGCAGCGCCTTGAGGCTCGACACCGAGGGCAGTGTGACCAAGGCGTGGCGTTTGACGAGCCAAGCCGTGTCGCGCAACGCTTGCGGATCGGCGTCGCCGGCGGTGCCGCCTTTGGGCGCCTCGGTGACCAAGACCGAAAGCGGAAAGGAGGTGAGCGGGCCGGTCGTGACGACGAAGACTTGCGATTTGTCTGCGAGCACACTCTCCAGCGGCTGCCAAAGATCGCGATAGAGACGATGGGCGGCGGCGCGATCGAACGGTTCGAGCGGGCGCGTCTGCCATTGTTCCGGATCGAGCTGGCGGCGCAGTTTTGCAACCGTTTTTGTCAACGCCTCGTTGCCGATCGGTGCGATCGCCCAGACGATCGTGCCGTTCGATACGGCGAAGAGGAAGGTTGCTTCTTCGACGGGAAGGATGAAGACGACGGCTTCGTCGGGTTGCAAAAGGCTTTGCGTTTCAGCCACGCCGATGGGTTTGGGATCTGCGAGGTCGCCGTAAGCTCTGTGATCGCGGCGGAGGATCGCGTCGAGTTGCTTCAAACGCGCGCTCACCGCTTCGGCCTCGGTGCGGATGGTTGCGGCCTTCGCGCGGGTCGCGGGGTCGCTCGACCCCAAGGCCAGCGAGAGACGGCTGTCGAGCTGCGACAAGCGGCGCAGCAGATCCCTTTGTTCGCGCAGCAAACGCGAGAGGTCGTCCGACCCGGCGGCGAAGCGCGCGCGTATTTTTCTTGGTCGAGCAACGTGCGCGCGAGCCACGTATTGGCCATGCCGATTTGGGGATGATCTTTGGGTAGATTTCTCTCAAGTGCGGCGAGCAGGTTTTTGAAAATAGGTTCAGCTTTGGCAGGTTTGCCCGCCAGCACGTAGAGCGCCGCCAAATTGGCAACGGCTGCGATCCTGTCGGGGTGATCCGGCGGTAGGTTTTTCTCGCCGATCGCCACGGCACGTTTAAACAGAGCTTCAGCCTGGTCGTAGCGCCCTTCGTCGCGATGAATTTCCGCCAAATTGTTCAGCGCCATACCCGTCAGCGGGTGATCGGGTCCGAGCGCTTTCTCGAGAATTGCGAGGGCGCGCGTATAGAGCGGCAACGCTTCAGCCAACTTGCCTTGCGAGCGATACAACACGGCTAGGCCATTCAGGCTTAGCGCGGTGTCGGGGTGATCGGGGCCGAGCACTTTTTCGCTGATCGCGAGCGAGCGCACCAAGAGCGGCTCGGCCTCGCTGAAGCGTGTTTGCTCGGTCAGCATGGCGGCGAGATTGCCGAGTATTGTTGCCGTGTTCGGGTGGTCGCCCAGCTTGCGATCTTGAATGTCGAGCGCACGACGGAAAAGCTGTTCGGCCTCGACGTAGCGCTCTTGCGCTTGGCAAAGTAAGGCGAGATTGCCGAGGGTGACGGCGAGAAACGGGTGATCGGCGCCTAAGATTTTTTCGTCGATGGCAAGCGATCGCCGGTAGAGCGTTTCCGCTTGCGCCAAGCGGCCTTGCGCACGGTAGAGTTCGGCCAGGTTGTTGAGGCTTGCGGACGTGTCGGGGTGTTCGGGTCCGCTTTCCTTTTCGTCGATGGCGAGGGCGCGTACGAGAAGCGGTTCGGCTTCGGTCAAGCGCCCTTGAGTGACGTAGAGAACGCCCAAATTCGTGAGGGCGTTTGCGGTTTCGCGATTGTCCGCTCCGGCCGTTCTTTCGGCGATGGCGAGGGCGCGTTTCAGCAACGGTTCGGCTTGCGCGAAGCGGCCTTGATCGGCATAGAGTCGACCCAGGTTGCCGGCGCTTTCGCCGGTTTTGGCGGCGTCCGGTCCTTGGCTTTTTTCATAAATTGCGAGCGCGCGCTCGAGATGCGGTTCGGCTTCGTTGAGGCGTCCCTCGGCGGCGAGCGTCAGCCCGAGTTGCGTTAGCCAGCGCGCGGTGTGGTCGCTGCCGGGTCCGAACTTTCGCTCGGCGATGGCAAGGCCCTGCAGCGCGAGCTTGCGTGCTTCGTCGAAGCGGCTGTCTTGGCGCAGGTGCGCGACGAGCTGCAAAAGCTTGGCTTCGTCGCTCTGGCCATTTTCGGCGGCTAAAGCAGTGTCGGCGGCGGCCGGTTCCGGAGCGATGCACGACAATGCCGCCAGCACAGCGAGCATTGCTGCGAGCAACGTAGCGGTCAAGCGTACGGGCGTCATCGCCACCACTAGGTCTTCATCGCTTCGATGCGGCCAGGTTCCATGTCGTCGTTGAGGTCGTAGCCGACCAGATCGGGCTTGCCGTCTTCGTCGATATCATAGAAGGCGACGTCGAATTTTTCGTCGCGGTTTTCATCCACGTATACCACTTCGAACTTGCCGTTTTCGTTGTCGTCGAAGGCAAGATAAATGGGTTTCTTTTTGTCGTCGGGGATGACCAGGAGAGTGTCGGCTTTACCGTTGCAGTCAACGTCCATGACGAAAGCGACGCCGTCGTCTTTCTTGGTGCGGTGGGTGTCCAGTGTGACGGGTTCGCACTTCTTGCCCTCCGGTTTCGGCGCGGCGGCGATGACGGTCGCCGGCGCCAAGCGGTCCTTGGTTTCGCCGAGCAGGCGGCGCACTTCGTTCGAGGCTATGGCGAAGTTTATCAACGCGCCTTCGCCGCTGCCGAAAGTCGAGATGCCGACGAGTTCGCCGGCGTCGTTGAACAAGGGCCCGCCGGAATTGCCGGGGTTGATCGGGGTTTGGGTTTGCACGACGTCGGCGCGATGGTCGAAGCCTTCGCCCTTGTAGCT
>JAIOQG010000003.1 GCA_021413465.1 Alphaproteobacteria bacterium
CACGGCCTAACCGCCATAACGGTCGTCGGCCAACCCGAACTGAAAGCGGCAACCGTGCGCGTGCCCGCAGATCCGTCGTCGGCCGCATTTCCGCTCGTCGCCGCTTTGTTGGTGCCGGGATCGGAACTGCGCATCGACGGCGTCATGCTCAACCCCACCCGCACCGGCCTCATCACCGTGCTCAAGCGCATGGGCGCAAACATCGAAATCGAAAGCGAACGCCTGGAAAGCGGCGAAAGCATCGGCGATCTGGTCGTCAAAGCCAGCGCGCTCAAAGGCATCGACGTTGAACCCGAAATCGCACCATCCATGATCGACGAGTACCCGATCTTGGCTGTCGCCGCCGCCTTTGCCGAAGGACGCACGAAAATGACCGGTCTCGGTGAATTGCGCGTCAAGGAAAGTGACCGCCTGGCGGCGATTGCCGACGGATTGAAAGCCTGCGGCGTCGCGATAGAATTGGGAGCCGATTGGCTTGCCGTCGAAGGTCGCGGCACAAGCGGCATGCCCGGCGGCGGCAAAATCGCAACCCACATGGATCACCGCATCGCCATGTCGTTCCTCGTCGCCGGCCTCGCCGCCAAAGCCCCCGTGACGGTCGACGACACGAGTTTTGTCGCCACCAGCTTCCCCGACTTCATGCCCTTGATGCAAAAACTCGGCGCCCAATTCACCCGGCCGAACCGATGAGGGGGCACAATCAAACGCCTGCAGTCGCTGTCTTCAGCATGCGCAACGCTCTTCGCCTCAATACCGGGCGTTGGCCGCGAAAATTTCTCCCACCGCCCCCTCTGCGGAGCGGTAGAGTTCGTGTGTCGCGTCCGAGTTTTATCTTGCGCGAGAAAAGACCTGCGCATGCGACGGCACCAACGGCGGACAGAATCAGCGCATGAGCAAGTACCCCGTCATAGCAATCGACGGTCCGGCCGCGTCCGGTAAGGGTACGCTCGCCCGCCGCATCGCGGCAGCCCTTGGCTTCGTCCATCTCGATACCGGCACGCTCTACCGCGTCGTCGGCCTCGCGGTGCTCAAGCTCGGCGAAGATCCGTCAGATCCGGCCGCAGCCACCAGGGCCGTGCAAGCGCTCGATAAGCCCTCCTGGCGTTTCAGCGCAATTTCGCTGCGAACCCGCCCGGCGGCAAAGGGGCCGTCCTCGACGGGCGCGACATCGGCACCGTCATTTGTCCAGGCGCCACGGTGAAGCTTTTTGTCACCGCAACCCCGGAAATCCGCGCCGGACGGCGCTATACGGAGCTTCAAGCCCAAGGCTCGACCCGCAACCCTGACGACGTATTGGCGGACATCCGCGCCCGTGACGCCCGCGACATGGGCCGCGCCGTTGCGCCGCTGCGCCCGGCATCGGACGCGCACTTGCTGGATACGAGCCATTTGGATATAGAAGCGGCCGTCGCCCGGGCGCTTGAAATCATCCGGGCTGGCATGCGCACTTGAAATGTGCCGCAGGCGCTTTGGGGTTGGGGCCTCAATAGCGCTTTTTTGTTTCTTTCAAAAACCGGGTCATTGGGCGGCGCTCCCACGCACGTTCGACGACTTAGACCGCCGGCTTAGACCGGTTGGCATATGCCTTGAATGCATTGGAGATCGACTGAATGGCACGTACTGCCGCCGCGCGCACAACCAAAGATGCGCCGCTTCCTGCAAATCCCACCAGAGATGATTTCACCGCCCTGCTCGAAGAGAGCTTCAAGACGCACGCCCTCGAAGAAGGCAACGTCATCAAGGGCCGCGTTATCGCCATCGAAAAAGAATTTGCGATCATCGACGTCGGCCTGAAGACCGAAGGCAAGATCGCCCTCAAAGAATTTGCCCTCGCGGGCCAAGCTCCGAAAATCGCCGTCGGCGACAGCGTCGAAGTCTTCCTCGATCGCGTCGAAAACGCGATGGGCGAAGCCGTCCTCTCGCGCGACAAGGCGCGCCGCGAAGAATCCTGGACCAAACTCGAACGCGGCTTTGAAGAAAAGCTGCGCGTCACCGGCGTCATCTTCGGCCGCGTCAAAGGCGGCTTCACCGTCGACCTCGACGGCGCCGTCGCGTTCTTGCCGGGCAGCCAAGTCGACATCCGCCC
>JAIOQG010000004.1 GCA_021413465.1 Alphaproteobacteria bacterium
GGCGGGCCACGTTGTTACGGCGCCGTCGCGGTCGCAAGCGAACCTCCTCGACGCCGCCGATCGCGCGCGCATGCTCGACACCGCCCGGCCGCAAACCATCGTCCATTGCGCCTGGGTCACCGATCACGGCGCCTACTGGACCGCGGCCCAAAACCTCGACTGGGCCGCCGGCACGCTGTCTCTCGTGCGCGAAGCCCGCGAGCGCGGCACCACGCGCTTCATCGGCGTCGGCACCTGCGCCGAATACGAATGGGGCAGCGACGAACCGCTGTCGGAGACCGCACCCACCGAGCCCGCGACGCTTTACGGCATCGCCAAGGACGGCACCCGCCGAACCATCGAAGCCTACGCCGCGCTCGCCGGCCTCTCATTCGCCTGGGCGCGTGTCTTCATGCTCTACGGCGCCGGTGAGCACCCAAACCGCTTGGTCCCATCGCTCGCGCGTGCCCTCGTGCGCGGCGAGCCGGCCAAGATGTCGTCGGGACGCGCGATCCGCGACTTCCTCGACGCCCGCGACGTTGGCGCCGCGATCGCGGCCCTGGCGCAATCCACCGTCACCGGCCCCGTCAATATCGCCTCCGGTGTGCCCGTCAGCTTGGCGCATGTCGGCGCAACATTGGCTCGAATTGCGGGCCGCCCCGATCTCCTGCAACGCGGCGCAATCCCCGATGCCATGGGCGAGCCGGCAACTCTCGTCGCCAACGTTCGCCGCCTCGCCGAAGAAGTTCGGTTTGTCCCAAGCATACCGCTCGAGCAGGGTCTTGCCGACGCGCTTGACCATTGGCGGGCGCAGACATGACGCACCATTGCCCGCTTTGCCAATCCACGAACTCCATCTGCTTCGACCGCCGTGGCCGCACGCCGATCCTGCTCAACCGCACCTATGAAACCCAAGCCGCCGCGCGCGCCGCCGCTACGGGCGCGCTTGCCTTCACGGGTTGCCAAAACTGCGGCTTCGTTTGGAACGCCGCCTTCGACGAAAACGCGATCGTCTACGATGGTCGCTATGAAAACGATCAAGCGCACTCGGCCGTGTTCCGTTCCCACATGGCCGACATCGGCGCACGCGCCCTGGCCATGGTGCCGGAACGCGAGCGCTTGAACATCGTCGAAGTCGGCGCGGGGCAGGGCGTATTTCTAAAAGCCGTCGCCGACGCCGCAGGCGCCAAATTGCAAAGCGCCACCGGCTTCGATCCCGCCTGGCGTGGCAAGCCCGGCGCGGGCCCCGCACCGGTGAAACTTTTCGCGGAAATGTTCGACGCGGCCACCGCAGAGCGCCTCGCGCATCGCCCAAATCTCGTCGTCAGCCGCCACACCATCGAACACGTCGCAAATCCGCTCGGCTTTTTGCGTGCCATTCACGATGCCTTGCCGGACGGCGAAATCAATCTCGCGATCGAAACGCCCTGCGTGCAATGGATTTTCGACAATTGGGCGATCCAAGATTTCTTTTACGAGCACTGCTCGCTGTTCACGGCGTCGTCGCTGCGCTTCGCATTGGCGCAAGCAGGTTTCGAATCCCGGTCGGTCTCTCACGTCTTCGGCGGCCAATATCTGTGGGCCGAAGCCAACAGGCAGGCGGCGCGCGTTGTCGCTCGACCGGAGGCGACCGTCACAGACTTTGCCGCCTGGCTGCGCCGAAAGGATGAACTCGTAGAAACATGGTCGGCGTTCATTGCCAGCGCACGCGACAAGGGCCCCGTCTATGTCTGGGGCGCGGGCGCCAAGGGTATCACCTTTGCCTGTATGTTCGATCCGGACGCGAAGGTGTTGACGGGTCTCGTAGACATTAACCCAAACAAACAAGGCGCTTTTGCCGCAATGACGGGTTGCCCGATCATGGCGCCGGACGCGATACTCGGCCCCCGGCCGACGATCATTGTGATGAATCCGAACTACAGCGATGAAGTCCGGCGCGCCTGCTCCGATCGTAGCCTTGAAGCCGTCATCAGCATCTATGGACCCGAGGGACCGACTTGAAAATTTCGATTGATACCGCCGCCCGCACACTCACCGTCGATGGTAGAAAAGTTGATCTCTACTCGCGCGAGGGTTTCGAGATCGTCTCCGATCTTTGGGTGAAAGTAGGCTGGGCCGAGAAGTACTCGTACACATTCTCATGGGCCGGCGCGCCGATCATACAGCTGCCGGAAGACATGATCCGCTATCAAGAGCTTCTCTGGGAGTTGCGCCCGGATGTCATCGTGGAAACCGGCGTGGCGCATGGCGGCTCGCTAATCTATTCCGCGAGCCTGTGTCGCCTCATTGGCAAAGGTCGCGTCATCGGCGTCGATATCGAAATTCGTCCGCACAATCGCGAACGCATCGAGTCTCACCCGTTCGCCGAGTCAATCACCTTGTTCGAAGGCTCATCGACTGCGCCCGATATCGTTGCCGCGGTACGAAGCGCCATTCGCCCCGGCGAGAAAGTGCTTGTGGTTCTGGACTCCGATCATTCCTACAAACACGTGTTGGACGAACTGCGCGCCTATGCGCCGCTGGTGACCCCAGGCTCCTTCATCATCGCAACCGACGGCATCATGAAGGACCTGCACGACGCGCCTCGCGCAAAGGCGGAATGGCGCGACGACAATCCCACACGCGCCGCCGCCGATTTCGCCGCCGAGAACGCCGATTTCGTATTGGAGGAGCCCACTTGGCCCTTCAACGAGAGCAATCTGAAAGCCCGCGTGACTCATTGGCCCGGCGCATATGTTAAAAAGGTGAGATAGATTCCGAAGTACGGCGCGCGCGCCACCTTCGCAGTATTTTGAGGAATGGTTGGTCAGTTCGAAACGCCGGCGTTACGACCGGCAGCCACATTGATCCTCAATCTGCGTCGATACGATCCGCGCCGCTTTTCCCGCGAAGCGTGGCGCGCCAGCGCGCGCTGAGTATCTTTGACCAGCGATGCGCGCGGCCTGCGTAAAAGCGAAGTACGACAGACAGATAGAGGCGGGTGGAAAAATCGGGAATAAGTTCGCGCATTTTGGCTTGGCTGTAGGATAAATAGTCATACCGAAGTTTCTGCATCTGATCGGGGTCCGCGACCGGCCTCACGGCGTCCGACGGCGGCTCGTTAAATCGTTGAATGAAGCTGGTGCGATCGCTACCCGCCACACGGTGCGTAATCAAGAACGGAAAAATCGTAAGATGATCGAAGCCCATCAGATGCGGAAAATCCCGATCGACGTGCGAAAGGCTTTCATTGAGATCTTCGGTACGAAATAGCCCGTAGATCCAGCTCGCGTGAGACTGAAACAAGAGTCGCGTTGTGTATGCCAATGAAGGCTCGTAACCATGCCGCGCACGGAACCGCCAAATCGCCCGGCGTCGTTTTTTTTCACTTATCACGCACCCAACAGCGAGCGCGGCGTTGGGATTGTCATCCAGCAATCGCACGGCTTCCTGAATAAAGTTAACATCCGACAGGTCGTCGTAGGCGCGCCACATGAAATAGGGCGTCCGAGCCATGCCTAGAACGTCTACAAAATTCTGCCTGGCGCCCTTATTGAACGGTTGGCGGAGATAGGTGAATCGAGCATCTTTGGCCGAGAAATCCTTGGCAATGGCAGCTGTGCCGTCGGTCGAAGCGTTGTCGAGGATGATAACCTTGAAATCCCGGAACGATTGCGCGGCTAGATTCTCAAGACATTGTTCCAGTAGGCTCTCCGAGTTGTATACCGGGACCCCGATGGTGACGCGTGGCATGCAGGCTTCCTTGCGCGGTGCTGGCGCGACCTCGGGTCAGACACGCGTCAAGCTATGGAAATTGTCAAGAGCGATGATCTCACAATGAAAGCCGTGATCCTGGCCGGTGGGCTTGGTACTCGAATCTCCGAAGAAACGCACCTGCGCCCAAAGCCCATGATTGAGGTCGGCGGCCGGCCGGTACTTTGGCACATAATGAAGATTTATGCGGCGCATGGCATAACGGACTTCATCGTTTGCGCCGGCTATCGTGGCTACTTGATCAAGGAATATTTCGCCAATTACCGGCTGCACCGTTCCGATGTCAGCGTGGACCTGAGCTCGGGTGATGTTGTCTACCACGCCTCCACCGCCGAACCGTGGAAGGTCACCATCGTCGATACTGGCGAAGACACGATGACCGGTGGCCGCGTGCGCCGCATCAAGCCTTATTTGACCCCCAACGAGAGTTTCTGCCTCACCTACGGCGACGGGGTCAGCAATGTCGACATCTCGGCAGAAATCGCCTTCCACAAATCGCACGGCAAGGATGCCACCATCACCGCTGTGGTGCCGCCCGGGCGATACGGCGCACTGGAAATACGCCAGCACCACGTCAACCGCTTCGTCGAAAAGCCGCCCGGCGACAACGCGCTCGTCAACGGCGGTTTTTTTGTTCTTCACCCGCGCGTGATCGATCGCATAGCGGGCGATGAAATCTCTTGGGAGGCCGAACCGCTGGAAGGGCTCGCGCGCGACGGCCAACTCATGGCTTTCACGCACACCGGTTTTTGGCAACCGATGGATACGCTGCGCGACAAGAACCGCTTGGAATCACTTTGGGAAAGCGGCACCGCACCCTGGAAAGTCTGGGACAAATGACGCGCGGCTTGCCTACACCGGCGTTCTGGCGTGGCCGGCACACGTGACGGGCCTAGCATTGGCGCCCGACGCACATCCGAACCTGTTCGATCTCGCGGGAGTGGGCACGCAAATTGAATCGACCTTCGGTGACATTCGCGTTGCCGACGCCGTGCGGGTTCTCATCGCGCGCACCGAACCGGAAATCATCATCCACATGGCGGCCCAAGCGCTCGTGCGGCGCAGTTACCGCGAGCCAGCCGACACGTTTGCAACAAATGTCATGGGCACGGTGAACATCTTGGAGGCCGCGCGCAGTGTGGCGGGCCTCAAGGCGTGTCTCGTCATCACATCCGACAAAGTCTACGAAAACGATGGCGCCGGCCGCGCCTTCCAGGAAGATGAAAAGCTCGGCGGCCACGATCCGTATTCCGCGTCGAAAGCGGCGACCGACATCGTCACCGCGTCCTACCGGCAATCCTTCTTTGCACACGCCGGTGTAAAGCTCGCCACGGCGCGCGGCGGTAACGTCATCGGCGGCGGCGACTTCAGCGAAGATCGCATCGTTCCCGACATCTGGCGCGCGCACCAAAGCGGACAGCCGTTGGTGTTGCGCTATCCGGACGCGACGCGGCCGTGGCAACACGTGCTCGACTGTCTGTCCGGCTATTTCGTTTTCACTGAACAGCTTGCAACCGGCGAGGTCGACGAACCGGCGCTAAATTTCGGGCCCCATGGCCGCGAAAGCCGCCCGGTGCGCGATGTCGTCACCGCGATGCAGCGCGCCATCGGCGCAAGCGAAGGCTGGCAGCAGGCCCCCGGACCATTGTCGAAGGAGATGCCAGCGCTCGAACTCTCATGCGAACGCGCAGAACGGCTATTGCATTGGCGCTCCAAGCTCGACGCAAAGATGTCGATCGACTGGACGGCCGGCTGGTACAAGGCCTATGCGGCGGGCGGCGACATGAAGGCTTTCACCTTGCGCCAAATTGCGGATTTCACGGCACACGCTGATGCCTGACACCACACCCTCCTGCCGCTTCTGCCATAACGTCTTGCGCCACCCCGTGCTCGACCTCGGCGAGCAACCATTCTCGAACAGCTACCTCGAGCCCGGCCAAGAGCGCCGCGAGAAACGTTTTCCATTGCGCGTTTGGCTGTGTGCGAATTGTTTGCTCGTGCAAACCGATTTCGACGCCCCCGCGGACGAGATTTTCTCGGCCGACTACGCCTATTTCTCGTCCGTTTCGACCTCGTGGGTCGAGCACGCGAAACGATATGCGCATCAAATGATTGCGCGCCTCGGCCTCGGGCCGAAATCGTTCGTGGTCGAAATCGCCAGCAATGACGGCTACCTGCTGCAGCATTTTGTGGCCCAGGGCATTCCGGTCCTCGGCATCGAACCGACGCGGGGCACCGCCGAAGCTGCAATCGCTAAGGGCATTAACACCCGCATCGATTTCTTCGGCGAGAAACTGGCCATCGCGCAAAAGGCCGAAAGCGGCGGCGCCGATCTCATCGCCGCCAACAACGTGCTGGCCCACGTGCCCGACATCGCGGACTTCACGCGCGGCTTTGCAGCGCTCCTAAAACCGGAAGGCGTCGCAACCTTCGAATTCCCCCACGTCCAGCGCCTGATCGAAGGTCTCCAATTCGACACGATCTATCACGAGCACTTCTCTTACCTCTCGCTCCATGCCGTCGAAACGATTTTCGCCGCCGCCGGTTTGCGCGTGTTCGATGTCGAGGAAGTCCCAACGCATGGCGGATCGCTACGCGTTTTCGCAGCACGCAAATCAAGTGCGCACTCGGAAACAGCCCGCGTCGCCCAAATGCGCGAGCAAGAACGCCGCGCAGGTCTCGACGTGCCGGACGGATACGCCGCGCTCAAAATTCGCGTCGGCGCGGTTCGCGAACAGTTTCTTTCCTTCCTCGCGACAGCGAGACGCGAGGGCAAGACCGTCGCCGCCTACGGCGCTGCCGCCAAAGGCAACACGTTCCTCAACTACTGCGGCGTCACGGCCCGCGATCTCGCCTTCGTGGCCGATGCCAGCGCCGCTAAGCAAGGCAAGCTGCTGCCGGGCAGCCACGTTCCGATCGTCAGCCCCTCGGAACTCTTGGCCCGAAAGCCGGGCTACATCGTCATTTTGCCGTGGAACATCAAAGACGAGATCGCGCGTTCGATGGCCCCGGTGCGCGAGTGGGGCGGCAAATTCGTCATCTCCATCCCGGACCTGCAGATTTTCTGAAATGCGCTTTGTCCCGCAAAAAATCGCAGGCGTTTTCGTTGTCGAGGTTGAGCCTCAAATCGACGAGCGTGGCGCCTTCGTCCGCGTCTTTTGCGCAGAAGAATTCGCCCGCGCCGGAATCGACTTCGCTGCCCCGCAAATCAACCTCTCAACAAATGCAAAGCGCCACACGCTGCGCGGCTTGCACTATCAGGACGCTCCTTTCGCCGAGGCCAAATTCGTGCGCGCCGTTCGCGGCAGTGCCTTCGATGTCGTGGTCGATCTGCGCGCCGGAAGTCCGACCGAAAACCAGTGGATCTCTGTCGACCTCGACAGCCGGCGCATGAACGGCGTCTACATTCCGGAAGGCTGCGCCCACGGCTTCCTGACCTTGGAGGACGACACCGATATCCTCTATCAAATGGGGCGATCGTTCGTGGCGGGCCATGGGCGCGGCGTAAGGTGGAACGACCCGGCCTTTGGCATCGCCTGGCCGGCGGTTCCGGCGGTAATGTCGGATCGCGACGCCGCCTATCCCGCCCGCATCACGGCTTGACGATTCGGGCGAAAATAAAGGATTTCGGCCAAAGATCACGTTTCGGTAACTGGACTTGTGGCCGTGAACCGCGCGACAACACGCGCCTGTTTCGCACTTTCCCGCTCTGTCCTGGTTCTGGAGAATCCTGATGCGTTGGCGCCCCGCCCGGCAACTTGGCCTGTTCGTATGTGTCGCCGCCGCGCTGGCCCTCGCGTCGTGCTCCCAGTCAACCCCAAGGCTCCAATCGACGCAGTCGCTGGATCCTGCGCGCCCCGAATATGCCTATTGGCCGCACGAGGCGAGCGATCTCAAGCCCGATCCCGCGATCCGCTACGGCGTGCTCGCCAACGGCATGCGCTATGCGATTATGCGCAACGCCCAGCCGGCCGGAACGGTGTCCCTAAAAATTCGCATTGCCTCGGGCTCGCTTCAAGAAAGCGACCAGCAGCGCGGCCTCGCGCACTTCATGGAGCACATGGCCTTCAACGGCTCGAAGAACGTGCCGGAAGGCGAGTATGTGAAACTGCTTCAGCGAAAGGGCCTGGCGTTCGGCGCCCACACCAACGCCTACACCTCGACCAACGAAACCGTCTACATGCTCGAGCTGCCCAAGAACGATAGCGATTTGATCGACACGGGCTTGATGCTGTTCCGCGAGATCGGCGACCGCTTGACCTTGGACCCGGCGGCAATCGAGCGTGAAAAAGGTGTCGTGCTGTCCGAGCTGCGCACCCGCAACACGCCGGAATACCGCACCTTTGAAGCGCGCTGGGGCCTTTGGTACGACGGTCAACGTCAAGCCGCGCGCCTTCCCATCGGCACGGTTGAAACGATAAAGGGCGCCGATCACGCCTTGCTCGCCGACTATTACGCACGCTTTTACCGGCCGGAGCGCACATTGGTCATCGCGACGGGTGACTTCGATCCGGCCGATATCGAATCGAAAATCAAAGCGCGCTTTGCGGACTGGCCGGCGGCGAAAGCCGTGTCGCCTGACCCGGACTTGGGAACCGTCAAGCAACGTTCGCTTACGGTTGCCTCGCGCGTCGAGCCCAATCTTCCCGAAGACATCACGCTCAGCTGGTTCAAGGGCCCCGACGATGCCGTCGACAGCACGGCCGAACGCCGCGCTAACGCTTTGCGAAATGTCGCTTTCGAAGTTGTGAACCGCAGGCTTGGACGCATCGCACGTTCTGCCAACGCGCCGTTCGTGTCGGCGAGCCTTGGCTATTCCACCACACGCGGCACATCCAGATCGGCATCGCTGTCGATCAGCGCCAGGCCGGGCCAATGGCGCACCGCCATGGCCGCCGCCGAGCAGGAACTTCGCCGGGCATTGGTGCACGGCTTTCATCAAAGCGAGATCGATCGCGAGGTGAAATCCTGGCGCGCCGGCTATGAAGACAGCGTTGCCAAGGCGGGAACCCGACGCACCCCGGACCTCGCCAGTCAAATAGCGTCCGAGTTCGAATCCCGCGGCGTCTTCACCCACCCAAGCGTTGACTTGGAAATCTTCAACGCGACAGTGCCGGCTCTCACGGCGGACGCAACTTTGGCGGCCCTCCGTGACGCCGTGACGGGGCAGGGACCTATCGTATTTGTCTCATCCGGCGTTCCAATCACCGGCGGCGACACGGCCATCGCCGCGGCCTACGAACAGAGCTTCCAAACCGCAGTCGCCGCGCCGCAAGTGCCCGAGGCCAAGCAGTTTCCCTATACCAGCTTCGGATCGCCAGGCGCCGTCGTCGAAAAGCGCGAGGCTGCCGATCTCGGCATCAGCATGTTGCGCTTTGCCAACGGTGTCCGCCTCAACGTCAAGCAAACCGATTTCGAAAAAGACACGATCTACGTCACGGTGCGCTTCGCCGGCGGCTACATTCACATGCCCCGCAACAAGATCGGCCTCAATTGGGCACTGCCGTTCGGCTTCACCGAAGGCGGCCTCAAGCAATTGACGACCGAGGAGCTGGAAGAATCGCTCACCGGGCGCATCGTGTCCACCGATCTGGATCTCGATGAAGAGGCGTTCGAATTTGGCGGCCGCACGAACGCGCGCGACCTCGAGCTGCAGATGCAGCTAATGGCTGCTTTCGCCACCGATCCCGCCTATCGCTCGAACGGATTCGAGCGTTTGCAGGGCGCGGCCGAAAACTTCATCAAGCAATACACCTCAAGTCCCGGCCGCGTGCTGTCGCGTGAGCTGCCGTCATTGTTGCGTTCGGGCGATACGCGCTGGGCTTTCCCGACCTTAAGCCAGATGCAGGCGCTGAGGATCGCCGACGTTCGGTCCACATTGGCGCCGGCTCTAAGCACGGCACCGATCGAAATCTCGATCGTGGGCGATGTAACTGTCGATGCCGCCGTCAATGCCATTGCTGGAACGTTCGGCGCCTTCAACGCGCGCGCCGGCAAACTCGCCGAACGCCCCGATGCCCGCGCCGTCCACTTTCCGCTCGCCGCGCGCAAGCAAAGCTTCACCCACGAAGGCAAACCCGATCAGGCGGTGGCCTATGTCGCTTGGCCCGCTCCGGATTTCTACTCAAGTCCAAGGCGCGCCCGCACCGTCTCTTTGCTGCGCGAGATGCTAAAGGTACGTCTCACCGACGAGTTCCGCGAAGCCCAAGGCGCAACCTATTCGCCAAGCACCAGCAGTTGGCACTCCGGCGCGCTCCCGGATTTCGGCTATATTTCGGCGAATGCGGAAACGAAGCCGGAGCTGGTCGACGGCTTTTATCGCACGCTGGACAAAATCGTTGCGGAAATCAGGTCCGGCAATTTCACGGACGACCTCATCGCCCGCGCCCGCACCCCCATCGTCAAATCGATCGAGAAGGACCGCCGCGCCAATGCCTTTTGGTTGAGTGCCATCGAAGACATTCAAACCGAGCCGCGGTCGTTGGAAGGAATCAGGACGCAGCTCAGCGACGTCGAAAGCATCACCAAAGACGAACTTGTCGCAGTCGCTCAAAAATACCTCGACAACAAGCGTCGCGTGGAAATCCGCATCTTGCCCGTCAAGCAGTCCGCGCTGTCCCTCCCGCCGAATGCCGGTAAGCGAGCGGAAATGGCGCCAAAACAACCTGTGCGCGAGCGCGAATTGGCGCTCGCGTATCAGCACCATTGAGCCAAAATGCCGTGTTTCCACCTGTCCCGGCCGCCGCTTTACGCCACCGTCACTGCACGCCATAGTCCGCCGAGATCGCGAGTCACAGGGCCACGCCCATATGTTTAAGTTCTTGAATTGGCTGCTAACCTGGTGGAACGGCAACACCCTGGGCACTTGGATATACACCAAGCGAAATGGCCGATTTGTCGGCGAAGACGTGTTCGGAAACACCTACTACCAAACCAGGGATGCCGCCCGCCGCTGGGTGCTGTACAAAGGCCTGGCAGAGCCATCTTTGGTGCCTCCTGAGTGGCATGGCTGGTTGCATCACACGGTCGATGAGCCGCCGACGGTCGCGCCGCCGAAGGTCAAGTCTTGGGAAAAGGAACACTTGCCAAATTTAACCGGAACGCCTTTTGCTTACCGGCCACCCGGCAGCCTTCTGGGCCAGGGCGAGCGCGCCCATGCCACGGGTGACTACGAAGCTTGGCGTCCGGAGTAGGGGAATTCGATGCAGAACGGATTTGTCGAAACGTTGATCGGTGCGGCCGTGGTAATCGTCGCGGGCGTGTTCTTTTATTACGGTTGGAACACGACCGGGTCGGGCTCGGTTGCGGGCTATGAAGTTTTGGCCAAGTTCGACCGCGTCGACGGCATAGGCGTCGGTACCGACGTGCGCCTTTCGGGCATCAAAATCGGCGCCGTGACGAACCAAGAGCTTGATCTCAAGTCCTATCGTGCGCTGCTTCGCATGAACATCAAGAAGGACATCGCGCTTCCCGAAGATTCGTCGGTCAAGGTGGCGAGCGAAGGTTTGTTGGGCGGATCCTATCTTTCCATTTCCCCCGGCGGCAGCGATACGATGATGAAACCGGGTTCCGAATTCGAATCCACCCAAGGGTCGATCGATTTCGTAGGCCTTATGTTCCAGGCCATGACAGGCGGTGGAGCGGACAAGAAATCGGATACCCCTCCCGCCGGCACCTCGCCTGCAACACCGGCACCGGCGCCGGCCATTCAGTGATTTCGTCACGGTTGCGGCAGTTGATGATGCCCTCGCAATCAGCGTCCTGGTAAGTGAGTCCCATGAAAACACGCGTCTGGTTGCTTTCGAGTCTTTGCGTTTCGATGTCGCTCCTGGCTTGGAGCGTCGTCGCGACGGCGCAGCCGATTCCGCCGCCGCCCTCGGAAGAAACCTTTCCCGTCGATCCCGAAACCGCACCTCCGATTGAAACCGCACCGATTCCTCCGGTCGAAATGCCCGGAATTCCCGAACAGCCGGTCACGCCGCCCGCGCCCGAGATCGTTGTCCCAGCACCCCCGTCGAGTGCGGCACCCGTGGCGATCGGCGTCGTCCTCGGCGGCCTCGACAAGGTTGCCGCGCGCACGGCCAAATTCGAAGTCAATTTGAAGCAGCAAGTTTTCTACAACACGCTCATCATCACCGCGCAGATGTGCAAAACGCGCCCGCCGGAAGAACCGCCGGAATCGGCTGCGTTTCTTGAAATCCAAGAACGAAAGTCCGACGGCAGCGTTCAAAAGATATTCTCGGGCTGGATGTTCGCCTCAAGCCCGGCGCTTAACGCGCTGGAACATCCTGTCTACGACGTCTGGGTCGTAAGCTGCAAAACGGTGCCAGCACAGACGGCTGCACCCGCCCCGCCCAACACATAGAAATTAGCGGTGCTGTCGACCGCATCTTTGAGCAGCCTGCGATAGCGCTCCCGCTCGATCTCGACGGCGCCGAATTGCTTGAGATGCTCGGTGACGAACTGCGTGTCCAGCAGCGTAAAGCCGCCAGCCTTTAGCCGCGCCACAAGGTGCACCAGCGCCATTTTGCTGACGTCTCTCTTACGGCTGAACATGCTTTCGCCGAAGAATGCCGCCCCGATTGAAACGCCGTAAAGCCCGCCCACCAAATCCGGCCCGTCCCAAACCTCCACGCTGTGCGCATGCCCCAACGCATAAAGGTTGGCATAAGACCGCTCGATCAGCGGGTTGATCCAGGTCTTGGCGCGCTGCGGCGCCGGATCGGCACACGCCGCCATCACCGCCGCAAACGCCGTATCGACGGTCATGCGAAAAAGGCTTGCTCTGATGCTGCGCGCCAAACGACTTGGGACCCGAAACGTGTTCAGCGGCAAGATGCCCCGCCGCTCCGGATCCAGCCAAAACACGTCCTCGTCGTCGCGCTCTTCCGCCATCGGAAAAATGCCGCGGCTATAGGCGGTCAGCAATGTAGCGGCAGGAATAATGTCGGGCGGTGGCGGCCGTTTGGACTTCGCCATGGCGGCGCCCCTTAAGCCGAGCGCCGCTTCAGAAATTGTTCAAGCCAATGGATCGAGTAATTGCCGTCGATGATATCGGGCTCGGTGACCAACGCTTGAAACAGCGGGATCGTCGTTTCGATACCGTCGATCACGAACTCCGACAAACTGCGCCGCAGTCGCATCAAACACTCGGTGCGATTGCGCCCGTGCACGATCAGCTTTCCGATCAGGCTGTCGTAGAAGGGCGGAATGCGGTAGCCGGAATAAGCGGCCGAATCCACGCGCACGCCCAAGCCTCCCGGCACATGGAAGTCTTTGATCAGGCCTGGCGAGGGACGAAACGTCGCCGGATTTTCGGCATTGATCCGGCATTCGATCGCGTGCCCCGAAAACGTCACGTCCTCTTGGTTGAAATCGATCGCGCCGCCATGCGCCACGCGCAACTGCTCGCGCACCAGATCGAGGCCCGTGACCATCTCCGTCACAGGATGCTCAACCTGCAAACGCGTATTCATTTCGATAAAATAGAATTCGCCGTTCTCGTAAAGGAACTCGATCGTGCCCACGCCCAGATAGCCGAGTTTTGTCAGCGCGTCGGTAACAACGCGCCCGATCTTGTCGCGCGCCGTCGCGTTCAGAGCGGGCGAGCCCGCCTCTTCCCAAACCTTTTGGTGCCGCCGCTGGAGCGAGCAATCGCGCTCGCCCAAATGCACGACCTTGCCGTGGCTGTCCGCCAGAACCTGAATTTCGATATGCCGCGGCAGCTGCAGATATTTCTCGAGGTAGACCGCATCGTCGCCGAACGCCGCCTTCGCTTCCGACCGCGCCGTCGACAGCGCCATCGAAAGCTCGCCCTCGTTCTGCGCCACTTTCATGCCGCGCCCGCCGCCGCCGGCCGCCGCCTTCACCAAGACCGGATAGCCGATCTTGTTGGCGACGCGCATGGCTTCATGGTCGTCGGTGATACCGCCGTCCGATCCCGGCACGACGGGAATGCCAAGCCCCTGCACAGCCTTCTTGGCTTGGATCTTGTCGCCCATCAGACGAATATGTTCGGGCTTTGGGCCGATAAAGACCAACCCGTGCTCTCCGACGATTTCTGCAAATCGCGCATTCTCGGACAAGAAGCCATAGCCCGGATGAATGGCATTGGCGCCCGTGATTTCGCACGCCGTCACGATGGCTGGAATGTTGAGATAACTGTCGCGCGCCGCGGGCGGACCCACACAGACGCTTTCGTCGGCCATGCGCACATGCATAGCGTTGGCGTCGGCGGTCGAGTGAATGGCAACGGTCTTGATGCCCATCTCGTGGCAAGCACGATTGATGCGCATGGCAATCTCGCCGCGATTGGCGATGAGGACTTTGTCAAACATCGCGTGTGTGCGCCGTCACTCGATGATCATCAACGGTTCGCCGAATTCAACCGGCTGCCCGTCGCTGATGATAACTTGCGTCACCCGTCCCGCGCGCGGCGCAGGAATTTGGTTCATGGTCTTCATCGCCTCGATGATCAGAAGCGTCTGCCCCTCCGTCACCATGTCGCCGACTTTCACAAAGGTCGGCGCGCCCGGTGTCGGTGCAACATAGGCCGTACCCACCATCGGCGATGCCACCAAGCCAGGGTGACCCGAAATATCGGTCGACTTCGGTGCCGCAGGTTGCCCGGCAGGGCGGCCAGCCGCGGCAATCGACGCCGCCGGCGCCGCAGCGACCATCTGAACCATCCGTGCCACGCGCACACGTAGACCCGATTTTTCGATCTCGATCTCGCTCAGCCCGGTCTCGTCGAGTATGGCCGCAAGATCCCGGATCAACTTTCCTTCCAATGGATCGCTTGCCGCTTTTTCTTCTTTGCTCATGCTTGACCCTTCTTGGACGCGCGCGCGGAGATCAGTGTCGCTAACGCTTCTATAGCCAGAGAATACCCTTGCGCGCCGAGCCCGCAGATCACGCCGGTCACGACCGGCGAGACGAACGACGTGTGCCGGAACGGCTCGCGCTTATAGGGATTGGAAATGTGGACTTCGATGACCGGCAACTCGACGGCCTTCAGCGCATCGTGCAGCGCAACCGAGGTATGCGTATAAGCCCCGGCGTTCAAAACGACGCCTGAGGCCGAAACGCGCGCTTCCTGCAGCCAATCGACCAGCTCGCCCTCGTGATTACTCTGCCGGAACTCGATGCCTAGCCCATGGGCCCCGGCACACTTGCGCGCCTCGGCCTCGATATCCGCAAGCGTAGTGTGCCCATAGATTTCCGGCTCGCGGGAACCCAAGAGGTTGAGATTTGGACCATTGAGAACAAAGAGTGGCTTTGCCATATCGTCCGGGGAGCAGGGCGGGTGTCTAGGTTGCGGTGCGCCGTTCTTATAGCCAGTCCCGGCGGAGCGCGAAAGCCGTCTGATTTCCAGTGGTTAGTGCCCCTCGAACGCGCTATCTGATTGACGACACAGACGGATTT
This sequence comes from Alphaproteobacteria bacterium, assembly GCA_021413465.1. Taxonomy (GTDB): domain Bacteria; phylum Pseudomonadota; class Alphaproteobacteria; order Micropepsales; family Micropepsaceae; genus SZUA-430. The sequence continues at coordinate 15,157 of JAIOQG010000004.1, forward strand.
GGACAACCGGAATCGCTCGACGCATGCGCATTCAGCTGAACGGTAAAGATCATGAGCTGGCAGGTTCGATTTCGGTCGCCATTCTCGTCGAGCGACTGGGCCTCGACATACGCAAAGTCGCGGTCGAGCGAAACCTGGAAATCGTCCCGCGTTCGGCCTATGGAGCCACGGCGCTCGAAGAAGGCGACAAGCTTGAGATCGTAAATTTCGTAGGTGGTGGCTAAGTCATGACGATGCAAAACGATACCTGGACCGTCGCCGGCCGCACTTTCCGTTCACGCCTCATTGTGGGCACGGGGAAGTACAAGGACTATGCCGAGAACGCCGCCGCCCTCGAAGCGTCGGGCGCCGAAATCGTGACGGTGGCGCTGCGGCGCGTGAACGTCAGCGACGCCGGCAGCCCAAAACTGGTCGATTTTATCGACCCCAAAAAATACACCTACCTACCCAACACGGCCGGTTGCTATACGGCCGAAGAGGCCATGCGCACGCTGAGACTCGCGCGCGAAGCTGGCGGCTGGTCGTTGGTAAAGTTGGAAGTGCTGGGTGATCGCAAGACACTCTACCCCGACATGATCGAAACGCTGCGTGCCGCCGAAACGTTGGTGAAAGACGGCTTCGACGTAATGGTCTATTGCACCGACGATCCGCTGATGTGCAAACGGCTTGAAGACTTGGGCTGTGCCGCGATCATGCCGCTGGCGGCTCCCATCGGCTCGGGCCTTGGCATACAGAATCCGATCAACATTCGTTTGATCGTAGAAGGGTCGAAGGTGCCCGTGCTTGTCGACGCCGGCGTGGGCACCGCATCCGACGCCGCCATCGCCATGGAGCTGGGCTGCGACGGCGTGCTCATGAATACGGCGATCGCCGAAGCGAAAGAGCCGGTGATGATGGCGCGCGCCATGAGACTCGCCGTCGAATCCGGACGTTTGGCCTACCGCGCCGGCCGCATGAAGAAAAAGAGCTACGCCGACCCGTCGTCGCCGCTGGCCGGCTTGATTTAGCTCGGCCGTGCTTTGCGCGCGGCCGTAATCGCTTCTTTCATCTCCTTCAATGTCATGGCGCCGGTGTAGGGCTGGTCGCCGATGAAGAAGGTCGGCGTTGCGTCGACCCCGATCGTTTGGCCAAGCTTTTGCGTTTCGACAAGTCGCGCCTCCACCTTGGCGGCGCGCATGTCCGTGCGCAGTTTGGCGACATCCAACCCGGCTTGTTTTGCAATCGCAAACACACTTTCTTCGCTGAGATCGTCGGCACCCATCATACCAAGATGAAAGTCCCAATACTTGCCTTGCTCCAACGAAGCCACGGCGGCGCGCGCCGCAAACTCGGACTCCTTGGAAAGAATGGGATATTCTTTCAGCACCAGGCGCACGCCCCCGTCTTGCTTCAAGAGGTCGACCATCGTTTGCTTGACCTTCTTGCAATACGGGCAGTGGTAATCGAAAAACTCGACCACCGTGACGTCACCCTTCGGGTTTCCCGCCACAATCGGTTCGGGCTCGCCAAACAGCTGCGCCGCATGCTTCTTGGCGTTGTCTCGCAAGCTGGTAAGGCGTTCCTCGCCTTCGCGCGATTTTAGCCGGTCGATAGCCTCAAAAATGATCTGCGGATTCTCGAGCAAATAGTTTTTCACGATTTTCTCGACGTCGCCTTTGCTCATCGCGACGTCGGGTGCGTCGTCGTTGGATCCCGACAGGCCCCCGGCAAAGTGCAACGCACCAAACACCGCAGCCACCATAATCACGGCCCCGAGCAAAAGCAGAACGAGAGAATTTTTGTTTGTCATTGAGTTAGCTTTGCCGATCTTTGAGCGTTGGCGGTCGCCGGTTTAACGGCGGCGTTTGCGTTGTTCGGTGGCGCCGGCTTGAGCGATCGACAAAATGTCGTTCGCCCGCTGCCAATCGTTCGAACCTTCTTTGAGCTTACTTTGAGCGCGCCGCGCAAACGACATCGCTTCCCCGTAGGCACCGATCGAGAAATAGCGCTCGGCTGTGGCCAACGCCGCCAAGTCGTCGTTGTTCGTGCGCGCGTAGGCGTCCGCCAAATAGTACCAAGCCATCGCGTTGTCTTGCTCGTCTTGCAGCGCTTGTTTGAGGTGCTTCTTGGCTTCCGGCACCAATTTGTCGTCTTCCAGCGCCAACAGTGCGGCACCAAGGCCGACCTGAATCAGCGGCTCGTTGGGCGCGAGCTCGGCAGCTTTGCGATAGGCCGGAACGCCGTCCGTCGGGTTACTCGACTCGACCAATATCTGACCTTTGAGTTCCCAGTAATAGGCGTAGGTCGGGCGCTCAGCGATCAAACTGTCGATTTCAGGCAGGGCACGCGGCAAGTCCGCGCTCCGGAAATACGCGGCAGCGCGCGCATAGCGCGCCGGCGCGCTTTTGTCTGAAACCGGGTACAGGCGAAGCACCACCTGCGGCTTCTCGATGAAGCCACGCAATTTCGCGCGGATCATCGCGTAGTCGGCCAATTCTTGAGGCGTATCCAATTTGTCTTTACTCGGAGACTCGTCGATCAGTCCTTGCATCGCCGAAATACGATCGCGCGACAGCGGATGCGACCGTACGAACGGATCTTGACGGTAGCCGCTCAACGCCTCTTGGTCGGCAAAACGATCGAATACGCCGAGCATGCCGCGCGGCGATTGACCGGTTGCATTCATGAACTTGACGCCCGCCTGGTCGGCTGCGGATTCCTGAGTTCGGCTGTACGCGAGGATCTCGCGCTGAGCGACCGACTGAGAGCCAATCAACAGCGCCATCCCGATGTCCGGCGCACCGGCAGCGATAGCCGCCACGCCAGCCAACATCGTGATCAACATCGGTACCTCGGCCTTTGCCATGGCTTCCGGTCCGCGCGCCAAATGCCCGCCGGAAATGTGACCAGTTTCGTGCGCGATCACGCCCTTGAGCTCGTTGGGGGTATCGAGCGTCATGATCATGCCGGTATGCAGGAACACGTTTTGTCCGCCGGAAACAAAAGCGTTCAAGGAGGGATCGTTGATGACGAAAACATCAACGGCCTTCACATCGAGCCCCGCCGCCCTGAAAATGGGGTCGGTATAACCGCGCAGAATTTTCTCGATTTCGGCATCGCGAATGCCGGCCTTCGCAAAGGACGGCGACTGGCTTGCCAACAGCGCGCCGGCGGTAGCCAAGCCAAGTCCCAGTGCGCGCAGGGAATTCTTCAATCCCGAACGATGAGTGCTCACGATTTTCGGTCTCCAACTAAACTGCGCTGGCCGCGCCTGTACGCCACGGCGCACACAGGGTCGGCAACTTGGCCCAAGTCCCCGCAAGGGGGACGGTAGGGTTGTGGCATTTTCCCGTCAATCCAAGGCTTGTAACATCGCCGTAACAATGGCTTACGAAGGCCGCCTAATTATGGCGAAGGGTCCGCTTTCGCGCCGCAACGGTCGAGAAACCCCTATCCTATTAAGGAAGTCGAACTCGTGAAATTGTCACAACGCAGCCAAGTGGACCCGTTTTTGGCTATGGACGTCATGGACCGCGCCAACAGCTTGGCAAGGTCAGGGCGGGCAATCTTCCACCTGGAAACGGGCCAACCCGCAACCAAGGCTCCAAAAATTGCACTGGAAGCCGTGGTCCGTGCCATGGACAGCGACGTCCTTGGTTACACGGAAGCGCTGGGGCGACCGGCATTGCGCGCCCGCATTTCGAAATACTATCGGGACACCTATCGCGTTGATGTGCCGCCTGAGCGCATTTTGATTACGACGGGTTCGTCCGCCGGATTTTTGCTCGCTTTTATTGCGCTTTTTGATGTCGGCCAATCGCTCGCGATGGCCGTTCCGGGATATCCGGCGTATCGCAACATTGCCGTCGCCACCGGCGTCCGCCCGCACTTCATCGACTGCCGCGACAGGTCGCAATTCCGCTTTCGAGCGTCGGATATTGCGGCGGCCCAAGGCATCAGCGGCGTCTTGATCGCAAGCCCCGCAAACCCAAGCGGCACGGTCATCGCTGAGCCTGAGCTGCAAAAAATCGTCGACGTCTGCGACGAGCGCAAGCTTTGGCTTATTTCCGACGAGATTTATCACGGCATTACTTACGAGCACCGCGCGCAAACCGCGCTGGCAATTTCCTCAAACGTCATCGTGATCAACAGCTTCTCAAAATATTTTTCGATGACGGGTTGGCGTATCGGCTGGATGGTCGTGCCTGAAGCTCTCGTCAGACCGCTCGAGCGTTTGGCGCAGAATATGTACATCTCGCCACCGACAATTTCTCAAATTGCAGCACTGGCGGCACTGGACGCCGCCGGCGAACTCGACGGTCATGTGCGCGCCTACGCCGCCAATCGATTGCGCCTGCTCTCGGCGCTTAAGGAGTCGAATTTCGGAGAGATAGCGCCCGCAGACGGCGCCTTTTATCTTTACGCCGACATTTCGCCGTTCGGCCTAGACGCAACCAGCTTTACTAAGCGCCTGCTTGACGAGACCGGCGTCGCAGCGACACCGGGACTCGATTTCGATCCCGTTGAAGGCCACCGTTGGGTACGATTCTCATACGCCGGCGCGCAAGATGAAATCTCCCGCGCGGCCGACATTCTGACCCAATGGTGCCGAAACCTGCGGACCTAACCGCCGGTCTTCTTCTGCCACCAACCGCCCTTACGTTCGGGCTTGGTCTCGGTGCTGGCATCGCCATTACCGTCTTCCGGCTTGCCGCCGAAGCCGAAGAATGAAGCGATGCTGGGCCGCTCGACCTTAGCCTCTGTCTTCACCTCGACCGGAGCCGAACTCGGTTCGTAACTTTGAACGCGAGGCGCAGGGCGCACGTATTGCGGTGTCGAATCGCGCGCAACCACCGGCCTTTCGCCGGGGACGGTGTCGTACCCGCCCGTTGCCGGCCAATTGGGGGCATCAAGCGCCTCCGCCGGCGTCGGCAACCGTCCGATGGGGGAGGGCGCCGCTTGCTGCGGTTGGGCCTCAAATCCTTCTTCGCCTGGGCGCCGACCGCGCCGACCCCGACGTCCGCGACGCCGCCGCCGGCGCTGGCCCTCGGTCTGTTCTCCAGTGGCTGCGCTCTGCGGCCCGGCGGGATAGGTGCCGCCATCGGCCGTGCCGGTCGCCTCGTCGGCATCACCCTCCTCACCGTCGTCGTCATTTGCATCTGCTGATGCAACAACGCCAGGCGCGGCGGAAGGGAAGGACACTTGGGGCTGCGGCCCATTGCTTGGTACCGGAGCATGCGCGGCACCGTGTTCGCGATCGCGGCCACCGCGGCGGCGACGGCGTTTGCGCCGCGGGCCGTCCTGCTCGCTGCGCGGTGCCGGCGGCTGAGCGCCAACCTCGGAAATATTATCGTCGGCTTCCGGCGCTTCATTGTCGCCGTCGGCGTCCTCTTCAACGTCTTCCACCAAATCGTCATTCGCTTCGAGTTCGCTCTCGACCGTAACGGCGGTTTGCGCCGGCTTGCGCGGCTCGAACGGAACGTTCGTCCCGCGCTCAATCTCATAGGTCGACGCCGTCAGCGATGGTTTGGATTCGATGTAGATATAAACAGCGTGCCGGTCTTCGATCGCCGTCAACTGCGCGCGCTTGTGATTGAGAATGTAGAGCGCAATCTCGGGCGGCACGCGCAGCGTGATCGCCAATAGCTTCTCGCGCTGGCAATATTCTTCGACGGCACGCAGCACCCGCAACGCCATCGACCCAACGGAACGAATGACGCCACGGCCCTCGCAATGCGGGCACGAGATCGTGGCACCTTCCACCATTCCGGCGCGCAGGCGCTGACGCGACATTTCCAAGAGCCCGAACGGAGATATCCGGCCGAGTTGAATCCTGGCGCGGTCGTGCCGCAAGCAATCCTTCAGCCGTTTCTCGACCGCGCGATTGTTGCGGTGCTCTTCCATGTCGATAAAATCGATGACGACAAGGCCCGCCAAGTCGCGCAATCGCAATTGGCGCGCCACTTCCTCCGATGCTTCCAGATTGGTTTTGAGCGCCGTGTCTTCGATGTGATGCTCGCGCGTCGACTTGCCCGAGTTCACGTCGACGGCAACCAGAGCCTCGGTCTGATTGATGACGATGTAACCGCCGGATCTCAAACGCACGATCGGATTGAACATACTGTCGAGCGCGGTTTCGACGCCGTATCTTTGATAAAGCGGAATGGGATCGCGATAAGGTTTTACTGAATCGGCATGGCTCGGCATCAGCATCGTCATGAAGCCGTGCGCTTCTTTGAAACCCTGCTCGCCCTCGACCCAAATGTCGTCGACGTCTTTTGAGTAAAGGTCGCGAATGGTCCGCTTGATCAAATTCCCTTCTTCGTAGACCACCGTCGGCGCGCTTGAGCGCAGCGTCAGGTCGCGCACCGCATCCCATTGACGCATCAGATATTCGAAATCGCGCTTGATCTCTTGCTTGGTCCGGTTGGCGCCAGCCGTGCGAATGATGACGCCCATGCCTTCCGGCACTTCCAACTCGACAGCCACTTCTTTCAGCTTGCGCCGATCGGCCACATTCGAGATTTTGCGGGAAATGCCGCCGCCGCGATCCGTGTTCGGCATCAGCACGCAATACCGGCCCGCCAGCGAAAGATACGTCGTCAGCGCCGCGCCTTTATTCCCGCGCTCTTCCTTGACGACCTGCACCAGAAGAACTTGCCGGCGCTTGATGACTTCCTGAATTTTGTAACGGCGGAACGACCGATGTTCGCGCCGGGGCAATTCCTCCATGGCGTCTTCGCCGCCGGAGGCCTCCATCGCCGACGCCTCGGCAGCGTCTGCCGCTTCGAGAGGCGTGACGTCGTGCGACGTGTTGTCGTCGGGCTCGCTCGAAAAATGAGGCTCGGCCTCGCCGTTGCTCGCAACGTATTTTTGCTCGGGCGAAGCGCCGTCGCCTTCCGTTTCGGGATCGTGCACCCAAACGTCTTCTTCGCTGTTGGTTGCAACCTCGACGATTTCGCCGGCCGACTCTTCGGAGTCGTTGAACGACATCGCAGGCTCGGACGCCGACATAGTGATGTCGCTTGGCACCGAACCCGGCTGAGCTTCGTCTGCCGCCGTCGTGGCGACGTGCGCGGTTTGGGCTTCGCCGGCTGAATCTTCTTCATCCGCATCGCTGCGCTGGGCCGCGCGCGTCGCTTCGAGCAAAGCCTGCCGGTCGGCGGTCGGAATTTGATAGTAGTCGGGATGGATTTCCGAGAACGCTAAAAACCCGTGCCGGTTCCCGCCATACTCGATAAAACACGCCTGCAGCGAGGGCTCAACGCGCGTCACCTTGGCAAGATAGATGTTGCCTTTGAGCGGCCTGCGCGACGCCGATTCGTAGTCGAACTCTTCTACTCGATTGCCGTCAAGAACGACGACGCGTGTTTCTTCCGGGTGGCTCGCGTCCACCAGCATTTTTTTCGCCATAAAAGAACTCTCCGGGACCCGCGCGCTTCGGTCGGCTTGATGGCGGTATGACGCATCGCAAACCGCGCACGCTGGAATCCACTGTGTTTGAAGTTGAAGAAGCGCCAGCTGCAGTCACAGAATCTTGTGGACGGGAACCAAAGGTCCGTCCTGGAATCTGCTGCAACTTGGCGAAAAACGTCACGGGAAATTCTGCCCCTTCGCCGCCGCCCGGGTGATCGGACAGTCGACGCTGTGGCGTCTCGCTACCTATCGGGGGTGCCAAGGCACAGGCGGAAGCGAAACGCCGTTTTCGACCCCTGCTCGGCCATCGCGATTCGAGGCTGATCCAGGACCGGGAAGTTCTTGTAGACCTGTTGGCCCCGCATCGCAACGCCGCAGTTTCGCCAATATCTGCGGATTCTATGGCGCACTTGGCCTACACCTTCCCGAACGGTCATATGCTAGATGATTCTTGGCTAACAGGTCGTCAACACGCCTTCATCGGACGCAGGCGTTGGCCGATGCCATTTTGCCTTTAGTTGAGTTTCCGAGGGGACGTCATAGACCTGCGCCATGCTTACGCTTCGCAAAAGCTTCATGCTTGTCCTCAGCCTCTGGTTCACGATCGCTATTTCGGGCGAGATCGCCGGGATCTCGGACGCTCGTGCGTCGCGTCAGGTTTTGGTCAGCGACCTGCGCATCGGCCAGGGCGCCGGACACACGCGCTTCGTGCTGAACATTTCCGAGAAGATCGATTTTGAAGTCTTCACCCTCGCAGATCCATACCGGATCGTGATCGATTTTCCCGAGGTGGCCTGGCGCCTGGATCCCGCGGCGACGCAAGGCCTAAACGGTCTCATTAAGGGGTTTCGCTTTGGGCTCTATCGCCCGGGCCGCTCGCGCATGGTCCTCGACTTGACCGGACCGACAGTGATCGCGAACAAATTCCTGCTGCCGCCGAAAGGCGATCGCCAGTACCGACTGGTGCTCGACTTAACGGCGACGGATCGCATTGGCTATCTTGCAACCGCAGGTTGGCCTCAGGAGCCGGCCGAAACGTCCGCCGCGGAAGAAGAGCCCCCTAACCGGACAACGCAAAGCGCGTCATTGTCATCGATCCCGGGCACGGCGGCGTCGATCCGGGCGCCACCGGCGTGGACGGAACATACGAGAAAGACTTGGTTCTGCCCCTGGCCACGGCACTGCGCGACGTGCTCGAACGCTCCGGCAAGTACAAAGTCGTAATGACACGCGACACCGATATTTTCTTGTCGTTAAAAGCACGTGTCGCGGTCGCCCGGCGATCGAAGGCCGACTTGTTTGTCTCTCTACATGCCGATTCGGCCCCCAATTCTCTGGTCAGCGGCGCTTCCGTTTACACCCTTTCCGAAAAAGCCTCCGACAAAGAGGCCGAGGCGCTTTGTCGATCTGACGAATGAGTCCGATGTGGTCACCAGCATTCTGATCGATTTGGCCCAGCGCGAGACGAAGAACAACGCGGCGAAATTCGCCCAAGTCCTCGTGCCGGAGTTGCAGCGCGCAGGCGATGTAACGCAAAAGAGCCACAAATTTGCAGGTTTCCGCGTTCTCAAAGCGCCGGACGTGCCCTCGGTTTTGATCGAGGTAGGTTATGTTTCTAACCGCTCGGACGAGTCGGTCATGGGCACGACTCGCTGGCGGCGCGGCATGACGTCTGCCATCAGCCGGGCGATCGATCGCTATTTCAAGGAAAGCCGGGTCGATCACAAGCCGGCCGACGGGCGCTAAAAGGTGCGGAAATCGCTCGAAATTTGAGGCATTTGTGCGCCCCAAACAAGTTTTTGCCATAGCGAAATTTTGGACCGTGGTATAGTCCCCGGGCGCATAGGTTAAGCGCAGGATCAATCACCGACATGTATCGATTTTTTGCGTACACGCTGGCTGGCATCGCAGTCCTCACCATTTCGGTGTTCGCGGGCGTAGCACTCTATTTGTACAAGCTCAGTCAGGATCTTCCCGACTACGGTAAGCTCGCAAATTACCAGCCGCCGATTACGACGCGCGTATATGCCAATGACGGCGCGTTGATCGCGGAATACGCGCGCGAGCGGCGCTTGTTCGTACCGATCGAATCGATCCCGCGCCGCGTCATCGACGCCTTCTTGTCTGCCGAAGACAAAGATTTCTATTCGCACCCCGGCGTCGACATCAACGGCGTCATGCGCGCCGTGATCACCAACGCGCAAAATTATGCATCGGGGGCAAACCGCCGCCCCGAAGGCGCGTCCACGATTACGCAGCAAGTTGCGAAGAACTTCCTGCTGACGAGCGACGCCACGCTCGAACGCAAAATTAAAGAATGGATGCTCGCCTTCCGTTTGGAGAGCGCCTACACGAAAGATAAAATCCTCGAGCTCTATCTAAACGAGATTTTTCTCGGGTCGGGCTCTTACGGCGTTGCTGCCGCAGCGTACAACTACTTCGACAAATCGCTGGATCAATTGACGATCGCCGAGACCGCCTACCTCGCGGGTCTACCCAAAGCGCCGAGCAATTATCACCCCGTGCGCAATTTCCGCCGCGCGATCGAACGGCGCAATTGGGTGATCCAGCGCATGGCCGAAAATCAATTTGTCCGCGAAGAAGACGCCAAGAAGGCCATCGCCGAAGAGTTGGTGCCGCACTTCCGGCCCGCCGGCGCTCAATCGCCAGAGGCCCAATATTTCGCGGAAGAAATTCGCCGTTGGATCCAACAGAACTATGGCGATCAGTCGCTTTACGATGGCGGTCTTGCGGTGCGTTCCACCTTCGATCCGCGCCTGCAACGTTTCGGCGTCAAAGCTCTGCGCAAAGGATTGGTCGCCTACGATCAACGCCATGGCTGGCGCGGCCCCGTAACCCGCGTCGATCTCGCGACCGACTGGAAGAAAACCCTCGCGGCGATGCCGACCCTGATCGATATCACGGAATGGCGCTTGGCTGCCGTCACGGGATTTGGCGCCAACGATTCAGTAAAAATCACGCTCACCGACGGCAGCGAAGGGCGTATTCCGCTGGTGGAATTGAAGTGGGCAAAGAAGTTTATCACGGACGAAAAATGGGGCGCCGAACCAAAAAAAGCGTCGGAAGTCCTCACCCCTGGTGATGTCGTCTACGTCGAAGCGGTACCCAAAACGGCCGAGGCCGCAGGTCCGCCTGTATTCGGTCTGCGGCAGGTACCAAAGGTCAACGGCGGCCTGATCGCTATGGATCCGCATACGGGCCGAGTTCTGGCCCTTGTCGGTGGCTTCAGCTTCTACGCCAGCGAGTTCGACCGCGCGTGGCAGGCCCTCCGGCAAACCGGCTCTTCATTCAAGCCGATCGTCTACGCCGCCGCGTTGGACTCGGGCTACACCCCATCAAGCATCGTTCTGGACACCCCCTTCGTTGCCAGTCAGGGACAAGGTCTGCCGATGTGGCGGCCGGAAAATTACGACGAAGGCTATGCCGGTCCCTCGACGCTGCGTCAGGGGCTGGAAAAATCGCGCAACCTGATGACGGTCCGCATCGCGGCCGACATTGGGATGGAAAAAGTCGTGGAATATGCGCGAAAGCTCGGCACATCCGAAAAGATGCTGCCCGTGCTCGCCAACGCACTCGGCTCGACTGAATCGACGCTAGTGCGCATGGCTGTCGCTTATTCAACCTTCGTGAACGGCGGCAAGAGAGTCGTCCCGGCTCTCGTCGATCGCATTCAAGATCGCAACGGAAAGACGATCTATCGCCACGACAAGCGTGTATGCGAAGGCTGCAATACGGAAGGCTGGACCGGTCAAGACGAGCCGCTCATCGCGAACGAAGCCGACAATATCCTCGACACGCGCACGGCGTATCAGATCACGCACATGCTGGAAGGCGTCGTCGAACGCGGCACGGCAATGGTGGCCCGCGATGTTGGCGTTCCGTTGGCGGGAAAGACCGGAACGACGAACGATTACAAAGACGCTTGGTTTGTCGGCTTTTCGCCGAACCTGACGGTAGGTGTTTACATCGGCTTCGATCAGCCCGCCAATCTCGGTCACGGCGAAACCGGCGGCCACAATGCGGCGCCGATCTTCCGGAACTTCATGATCGATGCCGTCGGCGGCGAGCCGCCGGTGCCGTTCCGTATCCCGCCGGGCATTCGGCTCGTCCGCGTAGACCTGAAGTCGGGTTACCCCTCAAGCACGGGTGCGGTCCTCGAAGCCTTCAAAGCGGGCACCGAGCCGGGTTCGGGTTACGTCGCCCGTGGCGACACCGGTGGCATGGGCACTGGCGAGGAAGTGGATCCCGATGCCGCCGAAGGCGCGCCGGGCAGCCAGTCGACGCCGGGCTGGAGCGGTCTCTACTAACCCGAAAAGCTTGAGGTTTTTAGGGTCGCGACGCTATAACTCGCGCCCGTTCAAATACGAATTGGATGACGAAAAATGCGTGCGGAAATGGAATCGATCTCCGAGCAAATCCAGCAATCGCTGGCTTTGCTGAGGAGGCATCTTTGACCTCGATACCGCTCGCCGGCGTCTCGACGAACTAAACGCCAAGGCCGAAGACCCCAAAATCTGGAACGATCCTGCCGTCGCGCAAAAACTCATGCGCGAGCGCAACAAGCTCGAAAAGGCGCTGACCGACTACGCCCGGCTGGACGCGGACTATCGCGACAGCGTCGAGATGATCGAACTGGCCGGCGCTGAGGGCGAAGCGGCGCTTCTCGCCGAAGCCGAACAGGGCTTACGCCAAGTTTCCGTGCTCGCCCACGATCTGGAGATGCAGTCGCTGTTCTCGGGCGAGGCCGATGGCAATGATTGCTATCTGGAAATTCACGCAGGCGCCGGCGGCACGGAAAGCCAGGACTGGGCCGCGATCCTGCTGCGCATGTACACGCGTTGGGCCGAGCGCCATAAGTTCAAATGGGAATTGATCGAAGAGAGTGCCGGCGAAGAGGCCGGCCTCAAGTCGGCAACGATCATGATCAAGGGCGAAAACGCCTTTGGTTGGGCCAAGACGGAGTCGGGCGTGCACCGCCTCGTCAGAATCTCGCCTTTCGATTCCAATGCCCGCCGCCACACGAGCTTCGCCAGCGCCTGGGTCTATCCCGTCGTCGATGAGAACATTCAGATCGACATCAACGAGAAGGATCTACGCATCGACACTTATCGCGCCAGCGGCGCGGGCGGACAGCACGTCAACAAAACCGAAAGCGCCATCCGCATAACCCACATTCCGACCGGCATCGTCGTGTCTTGTCAAAACGATCGATCGCAACATAAGAACCGAGCAACCGCCTGGGGCATGCTGCGCTCGCGTCTCTACGAGTTCGAACTTGAAAAGCGCGAGGCCGTTATCGACGCGCAGAACGCGACGAAATCCGACATCGGGTGGGGGCACCAAATTCGTTCGTATGTGCTTCAGCCGTACCAGCTGGTGAAAGATTTGCGTACGGGTGCGCAAAGCTACTCGCCGCAAAACGTGTTGGACGGCGATCTCGACGCGTTCATGCAGGCGTCATTGGCGCAACGCCTAAAAGGTGGCGCCGATGCGCCACCTGTCGAAGATCTAGAATAGGAATAAAATCGGAAGAGCTACTGGCCGGACTTGATGGCACCCAACAGGCTTCCCGTGCTCGTCGTACGGGTCACTTGCTGAGGTCCGCGCGCGAACACGTTTGCGGCGGGTGCTTGTGCCGGTGCGATTTGCGGCACGGGAGCTGCCACGGGCGCCGGATTCGACGCCGCAATGCCAAGATCCCGCTTCGGCTCGAATGTGGGGCGAACCTCTGGCTTGCCTGCGGCTTCCGATAAGGGATCCGCAGAGTGCCGGCACGTGCCTTCGAAAAAGGCGCCGACTTCAACCGCCAGTGCCTCGTGAAGAATCGTGCCTTCCATATGGCATGTGCCGGAAAGCTGAACCTTCCGTGCACGGACGATACCCTGGACGCGTCCGCGAATGGTGCATTCTTCGGCGACGATTTCGCCTTCGAAGTTTGCCTTCTCGCCGATCGTAACCGATCCCGACCGGATATCCCCGTCGACGCGACCGTCGATTTGGATGTCGCCGGTCGATGTCAATGTTCCAATCACGACCAAATCGTTCGATATGATCGATGGTGCCGAGCGGCCCAACCGCTTTTGCGGCTGCTGCAACGGAAGATTATCTGACGAGGGACCCGACTTTCCCTTACTACCCCTTGAAAACATTTCGCCCCGCATCGAAGAACTTGGTGGGATCGCGGACCACGTCATTGAACCAAATCTCATAGTGAAGATGTGGTCCCGTACTACGGCCGCTTGAACCCATCGTAGCGATCTTCTGGCGGAATTGCACCATGTCTCCGACTTTTACGAGAACTGATTTAAGATGGCCGAAACGCGTCCGGATGCCGTGCCCGTGGTCGATCTCGACCATGAGGCCATAAGGCCCGCGATTCTCCGCGTTAATGACGCGCCCAGGTAAGCTGGCAAGGATCGGTGTGCCGTATTCGCCGGCCATATCGGCGCCCGAATGGAAAGCCACCCGTCCGGTGAACGGATCGACGCGGTAACCAAAGCCGCTCGTCCCCCGGTACAAGCCGAACTCGATCGGCGTCACGAGCGGAAGCCGCGCCACGGCGGAAGTCAAATTATCAAGCCGGCCAAACGTTTGGGCGATTTCGGCAAACTGCTTCTCAAACTCGTCGGTGACGCCGTCCAGCGCAGAAAGTCGAATTTCCGCCCCGAGCGGCACCAGGGGGCCGCCACGGCCATTTCGGCTGTTGACCCCAACCTGATTGGCAACCGCCTCTACATTCAGCCCCGTCATCGCAATCACACGTTGATAGCGATCGATCTGCCCGCTTGCGGAGTCGCGGAGCTCTCCCAACAGTGCCAGTTGTTGCTTTTGAATGTTGTTAAGTCTGTCTTCGAGCCCGGCAATCCGTTGAACGACGTAATTTCCCGACAAGACGCTCTTCGCGCCAGACCCCTTGCCACCCGCGAGCGTCGCGTTGGCGACCTTGCCGATTGCGCTGTCGCTGATGTTCTGCTGGGCTCGGCTTTGCCGCACCGCGGGTTCGGCCTCGGCGAACTGCATCATGAGCGTGTTTGCGCCATCAGGGCTCGACGCCTGCGCGTATGAACGTCCAGCGTAATTCCCCATAACGGCGACTTGCGTCCGGACCTGGCGAATTTGCTTATCCATCGCCTGCTTTTGCATCAGCAGCGCCGTCAGCTGGCGATGCTTGGATTCCAGATCGCGCGTCGCGTTCTGAAACCGCTCTTCTGCCAACACGAGCAGACCATTGAGCTCGTCATAGGCAAGCTGCATCTGCGAAACGCGGCCTTCATAGGCCGCCTGCATGCTCGCGTATCGCTGATCCTTGGCGGTGATGATCTGTTCTTTGAATATCACCACGACCGACGCGTACGCCACCCAACCCAAAACGAACAGAGTCGTGGCCGCCACCGTCATCTGGAACGTCGGCGTGAACTCGAAAAACTGCACCGACCCGCGGCTGCGAAGATAAAACTGACGGTGTGGGAACAACCGGTGCGCAAGCGCCATCAAACCGGCCATGGGCGAGGTGGACATGCAACAACCTCAACTAATACGAAAGCCGGTTCATGTCCGGGCCGAGTGACCGACCAGCACATTTCCCCAGCACGCTTGGAGCCTATCCAATTGTTACGGATTTGAAGCTATTCGCCAAGCCGTAGAAATTGCTCATTTCCTTACATCTTTTTAAGGAACTCTCTTAAAGGTCCTTGAGAACGGACAATACCTCTTCCGCGTGTCCCAAAACCTTGACTTTCCGCCAAATCTTAACAACCCGCCCCTTGCCATCCAAGATAAAGGTTGACCGGTCGATTCCCATATATTTGCGCCCGTACATACTTTTCTCGACCCAGGACCCATACGATTCGATGACGGAGCCGTCAGGGTCGGACGCCAAAATGAGGTTGAGCTTGTGCTTGGCCTTGAAGCGGTCGTGCGAGGCGACGTTGTCCTTGGACATCCCAATCACGGGCACCCCCAGTTTCTTGAATTTGGCAGCCGCGGCGGAAAACGCCAATGCCTCTTTCGTGCAACCGGAAGTATCGTCCTTGGGGTAGAAGTATAGCACCAAGGGATGCCCGGCGAATTCCTTGAGTGAGATCTTGCCGCCGCTATCGGTTGCAAGCGAGAAGTCGGGCGCCTTGTCGCCTTCGCTAATTACGTTCGACATGGAGTTCCCTTCTTGTTTCGTTGCGGCTTTAAGCAGTTTTCCAGTCCGAAACCAAGCGAGGGGGCGTATTCCCCGGCGCGCGTGCAGGCCTGGCGTGATAGCGTGGCCGACGACCCTGGGCGGGTTTTGTGCCAACGACGCAGACAGTCGCGGAGAAGTTAGTTTTGGTTAGGCGTTCGGCAAAAATCGCTCTGCGTGTCGCCGCGGTCGCGTTCGGCGCGATAGCAATTGCCGCGACGATTTTTGTTTGGCGCGCCTTCAACGGTCCGGTTTCGCTTGGCCTGCTGACGCCGCGCCTTGAGGCAATGATCAATAGCGGCCTCAAAGATATTCAATTGCATTTCGGCGACAGCGTCATCGAATGGTCGGAAGGCCGCAGCATTGCGTTTCTACAATTCGTCGATGTTGTTGCGGTCGATCGAAACGGCGCCGTCATCGCGCGCGTGCCTCGCGCCAAAGTTTCGTTGTCCGGCCCCGCATTGCTGAATGGCGAAGTGGCGCCGACGAATGTCGAGCTCATTGGTGCCAGCGCGCAATTGGTTCGCCGCCTCGACGGCGGTGTTCAATTGGGCTTGCAGGTCGGCGGCGCGCCTCCTCAAGAGCCCAAAGCCAACACCGCCCCGGAGGGCATGACGAAAGCGATCTTGCAGGCCATGTTGGCCCCCAAGACCAACGACACCATGTCGCGCTATCTCAAGCGCTTCGCGGTGACGGACGCCAAACTAACGATCTTCGATGAGGCAACGCGTTCGTATTGGTCTGCCGAAAAGGCATCGCTCGCATTCGACCGCAAGCCAGATGGCGTGGTTGTGGCCGTCAGTGCTCCGCTCCGTCTTGCAGATAAATCAACATGGTTGTTCACGGCATCAGGACGCTACACAAACGGCAGCTCTAACATTGCCATTGAGGCCGCCTTCAAGCCCGTACGTGTTAGCCTCTTGTCCGCCAGCGGCGCCGGCCTCAAGGCCCTCAAAGGCATCGACATTCCCATTTCCGGCAACGCCGCCTGCGATCTGTCATTGGCCGGTCAGCTTGGCCGCTGCACCCTATGGCTCAACGCCGGGGCAGGGCACCTCACGCTGCCGGCCTTGAAGAAGAAGCCAATCCATTTCAAAGACGCGGCCTTGACGGTCGTGCTCGACGCACCATCGCAACGCTATTCGATCGAGCAATTCAAATGGAGCGGCGACACCATTCGCGGCGAGATATCGGGCGACGGATCTTACGCTTTCGCCGCCGATGGCGCGTTGGCCAGTCTGACCGCCGACTGGACGGCCGAAAATGTTTCAATCGACGCGCCGAACGTATTCGATGGACAGCTTGCGCTTGAGAGCATGAAGCTGCGCGCAGCCTTCGATGCCGCTCTGAAACACCTGACGATCGAAGAAATTCACGCCCGTCGCGGCACTTTCGACCTCTCATTGTCGGGCGAACTCCAAGACAATCCCGTTTCGATGGGCGTTGTCATAAACGGTCAGTTCGCCAATCTCATGGTGGCCGATCTCAAGCGCCTCTGGCCCGCGGGCGCAGCCCAGGGCGCGCGCGATTGGATTTCGGCGAACGTGCATGAAGGTGCGATCCGCGCCGGCACGATCGCCGTCAATATTCCACCCGGTGCCATCACCGAAAATCGCGTCCCCGACGAGATGATGAACATTGCCTTCTCCGTCGACGATATGCGCCTCACCTATTTGAACGGTCTGCCCGACATCACCAAGGTCAATGGCGCGGCAACGTTGTTGGGCGACACCTTCAAAGCCGACATTTCGTCGGGCAATGTCGGCGCGATTGCCCTGAAGAAGGGCACGTTCGTCATTGCCGAACTTCACAAGCAAGGCACGATCGGAACGATCTCGGGAGAGATTGCCGGTCCCACGCGCGACATGCTGACCGTCATCGACCGCCCGCGCCTTGGCTATCCGACGCGTTTCGGCATCGCACCCGATCAAGCCGCCGGCACCAGCACTGTGAACTTCACTTTCGCAATACCGATGCTCCACGACCTGAAAGCCGAAGATGTCGGCATCAACGTCGATGCGGTGCTGAAGGATGTAAAACTACCGATCAACGATCAGCTCAAACTCACCGGCGGCACGTTCGCCATCAAGCTCGACGCCAAAGCGATGAAGGCGCAAGGCGCGGTGCAGGTGAATGGGGCACCCATGGGCTTCACTTGGGCTGAGGATTTTACCGGCACCGCACTGAACGGAACGCGCATCGACGTAACCGCCACGCTCGACGATCGCCAGCGCGCCGGCCTCGGACTGGATGCACGCCCCTTTGTCGAAGGCAAATCGACCATCGTTGCGACGTTTACCGGTCGCGCGGGCAAGATTCAGAAGGCGCGCGTCGACGCGAACCTTTCGGCAGCAAGGCTTTCGTCACCGCAACTCGGCTGGGCAAAACCAGAAGATGCAAAGGCTACACTCAAAGCCGACATCGTTTTCAACGCCGATAAATCGATCGAGATATCGAACATCGATGCGGTTGGACAAGGAATGAAGGCACAAGGCCGTCTTGTTGTCGGCGGCGGCAAAATCCTGGTGGCGGAATTCAAGAAGCTGCAATTGGGCGAGCGCAACGACTTTGCGCTGAACTATCGCAGCGCCGACGATGGTGCGACCTCGATGGACATCAAAGGCCGCGTCATTGATGCAGCCGGTTTCTTTGCCAGCGACGACGAAGCAGAGTCCGAAAAGAAGGTCGCAGCAAAAGACAGTAAGCCGGCAATGTCGGTCAAGGCCAACGTCGACATGGCCTATCTGCAGGGCGATGTTTGGTTCACAGGTCTCAAATTCACCTATGCCGACGATGGTGAGCGGTTGACGGCCTTGAACATCGATGCCTCTGCGGATGCGGCGAACGTGCGCGGCGAGTTGGTCCGCGCGGGTGACAACTCGCGCAAGCTGAAAATTCAGACCGCCGACGCCGGCCGGCTGCTGCGCGGGGTAACCGGCTTTCGCAGCCTGATAGGCGGGGAAATGTCATTGAGCGTCGACTTGTCGCCGATGCCGCAGACAGGTCAGGCAGCGACGCGCGCCGACGCAACGTTCGACGGCGTATTGAAACTCGAAAAATTCAAAATAGTCGATCAGCCGTTCTTGGCACGGTTGCTCTCGGCGGGATCGTTCACCGGTCTTGACGATTTGCTGCGGGGCGAGGGCATCACATTCACGAAGCTCGAGCAGTCGTTCCAAGGACGCGGCGGCATGATCACCTTGACGAACGGCCGCGCCGCGGGTCCTTCGATCGGCTTAACGGCGCAAGGCATGATCAATCGCGACACGGATCGCATCGACGTCAACGGCACGGTTGTCCCGCTCTACGGTCTCAACAGCATGTTCGAGGACATTCCGCTCGTCGGCGACATCCTGACGTCGCGCAAAGGCGAGGGCATCTTCGGGGTGACGTATGGCGTAAGCGGTGCGCTCGACGATCTAAAGATTGCCGTGAACCCGATTTCGGTTTTGGCGCCTGGCTTCTTGCGCAAATTGTTCCAGATGGGACCCACGCCCCAAGCCGCCGCGCCGATGCCGGCGCCCCATCAAAAGCCCGACGCGCAAAACGCATCGCAGCCCGTTACGAAAACCAATTAAGTTCACACCGGCCGCAGCAACACGTGTTTCTTCTTGCCCAGCGAAAGCTTGATCACGCCCTCGGCCGTCAAATGGCTTTCGCTCAGCAGCATCTTTTCGTCCGACACCGCTTCGTCGTTGACGCGCAATCCCCCGCCTGCCGCTTGCCGCCTGGCATCGCCGTTTGACGTGGTAAGGCCCGCGCGCGTGAAAGCGCCGAGAACGCCGATACCGGCTTTAAGCTCCGACCGCGCCACCTCGATCGTAGGTAAGTTCGCCGACAAGCCGCTGCCTTCAAAGGTTTGCCTTGACGTTTCGGCGGCGCGCTCGGCCTCCGCCCGCCCGTGACAAAGCGCCGTCGCTTCGTTCGCGAGCACCTTCTTTGCATCGTTCAGTTCTGCGCCCTGCAGCGCCTCGAGCCGCGCAATCTCCTCGAGCGGCAGATCCGTGAACACGCGCAAGAACCGCCCGACATCGGCGTCCTCGACATTCCGCCAGTACTGCCAGAAATCGTAAACCGACAGCATGTCCGCCGACAGCCACACGGCGCCCGACACCGACTTGCCCATCTTCGCGCCCGACGACGTCGTGATCAGCGGCGACGTCAACCCGAACAATTCGACGTTGTCGGTGCGGCGCGCCAGATCGATGCCCGAGACGATATTGCCCCACTGATCCGACCCGCCCATCTGCAGACGGCAGCCGTAACGCCTGTAGAGTTCGGCAAAGTCGTAGGCCTGAAAGATCATGTAGTTGAATTCGAGGAAAGTCAGCGGCTGCTCGCGATCAAGCCGCAACTTCACGCTATCCATCGCCACCATGCGGTTGATCGTGAAATGCCGCCCGATATCGCGCAAGAACGGAACGTATTGCAGCTTGTCGAGCCATTCCGCGTTGTCGACCATGATCGCGTCGGTCGGCCCGTCGCCGAATTTCAGAAACCGGCGATAGATCTCCATGTGGCGAATCTTGTTCGCCTCGATCTGTTCGTCGGTCAAAAGCTGGCGCGACTCATCCTTCCCCGACGGGTCGCCGATCTTGGTGGTCCCGCCACCCACGACAACGATCGGCTTATGCCCGCCGCGCTGCAGCACCCGCAACCGCATAATCTGCGTCAAGTTGCCGACGTGAAGGCTTGGCGCGGTGCAGTCGAAGCCGATATAGGCGGCCACGCGCTCCTTCGTCATCAACGCATCGAGCCCGTCTTGGTTCGTGCATTGGTGCAAATGTCCGCGCGCGGCGAACTCGTTCAAGAATGCGGAGCGAAACGCGCCCATGATCTATAAAAGCCTTCAGAGTCGGGGAACAAGGGCCGGGTGTGTAGCACGAAAGGAGGCTTAGCTTGAAGGCGATAGGCTTGATGAGCGGCACCTCGATGGACGGCATCGACGTCGCGATCTTGGACACCGGCGGGGAGCGCGTAGACGCGTTCGGCCCCACGCTTTTCCAGCCTTATTCCCCGGAAATGCGCCAGCGACTGCGCGCAGCGCTCAGCACCGGCGCGTCAATTCGCGCCGCCGGACCGCTTACGCCTGAGATCGAACGCCTCGAACGCGACCTGACCGATGCCCATGCCGATGCGGTCAATACACTGCTGCGAGAATCGAAACTCCGCCCGTCGCAGATCGACATGATCGGCTTCCACGGCCAAACCCTCATCCATCGTCCGGCGGAACGCATGACGCTGCAAATCGGGTCGGCTCCAAGGCTGGCCCTGCGCACGCAGATCGACGTCATAAGCGACTTCCGCACCGCCGATGTCCGCGCTGGAGGGCAGGGGGCACCGCTTGTGCCGATTTATCACGCAGCCCTCGCCGCAGATCGCGCGCCGGTCGCGGTCCTCAACATCGGCGGCGTCGCCAACGTCACCTTCGTCGGTCGCGGTGGCGATCTTCTCGCCTTCGACACCGGCCCAGGGAACGGCCCAATCGACGACTGGGCGCTGAGATACACCGGCAAGCCGATCGATGAAGCGGGCGCGCTCGCCGCAAGGGGACACCCAAATCAAAACGTTATCGCGCATTTATTGACGCACGCTTATTTCGCCAAGCCCGCGCCAAAATCGCTCGACCGCATGGATTTCGCTTTAGACATGGCGAAAAATCTGGGCGTCGAAGACGGGGCCGCCACGCTCACCGCCTTCACCGCGCGCTCGATCGCAAAGGCGCGCGAACATTTTCCGCAGAGCCCGCGCGAATGGATCGTCTGCGGCGGCGGCCGGCACAATCCCACACTCATGCGCGAACTTCGCGCCGCGCTCCCGGACATGAGTGTGATCACAGCCGAAGACGCCGGCTGGCGCGGCGACTTCATCGAAGCGGAAGCTTGCGCCTACCTCGCCGTGCGCTCGTGGCGTGGCTTGCCGATCAGCTTTCCCATGACGACCGGCGTTCGCCGCGCCATGACGGGCGGCACGCTGTCGACTGTTAAGCGCTAGCCGCTTTCCTCGACCGGCGGCATGCGCATGTCGAGATAGTCTTCCACCGTCTTCACCAGCTCCGGCAGGTTCTGGTCGAAAAAGTGGTTGGCGCCCTCGATCTTCACCTGCGTGATCTTGATCCCGCGCTGCGCATTTAAGCGGTCGACCATTTTTTGCACGTCGGCTTCCGGCGACACTTGGTCGTTGCGGCCATGCACGATCAGACCCGAAGCGGGGCAGGGGGCAAGGAACGTAAAGTCATAGATATTGGCCGGCGGTGCGATCGTAATGAAGGCGTGAATCTCGGGCCGGCGCATCAGCAACTGCATGCTGATCCAAGACCCGAACGAAAATCCGACCACCCAGCAGGTCTGCGCCCCGGGATTCATGGTCTGCAGCCAATCGAGCGCCGCGGCGGCGTCCGACAATTCGCCGATCCCCCCGTCAAAAACACCTTGGCTGCGACCAACGCCGCGGAAATTGAACCGAAGGACCGAACAACCGCGCCGCTGAAACGCATAGAACATCTCGTAGGTGACCCGATTGTTCATCGTGCCGCCGTGCTGCGGATGCGGGTGCAGAATCAGCGCAATCGGCGCCGTCTTGTGCTTTTGATGCTGGTACTTCCCCTCAAGACGGCCCGAAGGTCCGGTAAAAATCACATCAGGCATCGCAGCTCATTGACCTCGTTCGGCGTCTTTGTTGATTCGGGAAGTTGGAATAAAAAATCGCAAGCGCTAAAAAATACTACATTGTTTCAATGGGTTATCCCCGCCATGCAGTTTGTAACTGCAAATACTTGACCCCCTCACTCAGGAAATCTATATCGCACACTGGAAAGCGACCGGGCGCGCTTTCTAACACGGGTCAGGGGCGCAAAAGCAAGCAAATCGAGCATGCCCAAGCCGCCTGCGATGGCACCGTCATCAAATAGGAGTCCCGTTCGATGAATCTCAGCACCAAAGGCCGTTACGCCGTCATGGCGATGGTTGATCTGGCGAGCCACAGCAAAGGCAAGCCCGTCGCCCTCAACGAGATAGCGCAACGCCAAGAAATTTCACTCTCCTATCTGGAACAATTGTTCGCCCGCTTGCGCCGAGGCGGCTTGGTTGTCAGCGCGCGCGGGCCTGGCGGCGGCTACAAGCTGGCGCGCACGCCGGAAGAAACCCGCATTTCCGATATCATGATGGCAGTGGATGAGCCTCTCAAAGCCACCCGCTGCGAAATGGGCTCGCCCCGCGGCTGCACCGGCCAGCAGGGCCGATGCACGACCCACGATCTGTGGGAAGAACTCAGCCGCCAGATCCAGATATTCCTGAGCGCCGTGACGATCGCCGACGTCGTGAACAAACGCGTCCTCGGCATGAGCCGCCCAGTCGAATTCGCAGCCGCAAAGCAAGACAACGTGGCGGCCTGACCACGCATGACGCGCATCTACCTCGACCACAACGCGACCTCCACTCTGCGCCCCGAAGCGCGGGCGGCGCTGTTGTCGGCGCTCGACGAGACAGGCAATGCCTCATCGGTTCACGCCGAAGGTCGCCGCGCCCGCTCGCGCATCGAGACGGCGCGTGGCCAAGTGGCGTCATTGGTGGGCGCTTCGCCCGGCGAAGTGATCTTCACCAGCGGCGGCTCGGAGGCGAACGCGCTTGCGTTGAAGGGCACCATTCAGGCCGCGGCCGCAGCGGGCGAGCGCATCACGCGCCTCATCATTTCGGCGATCGAGCACGACTCGATCCGCGACAACGCCGCGCAGTGCGAGGAAACCATACCGGGACTGCGCGTATTGACCTGTCCGGTAACGCCCCAAGGCATCGTCGACATCGTCGCCCTGAAAACGATGCTTCGCGAAGGCAAAGGCCGCGCCCTCGTGTCGATCATGTCCGCCAACAACGAAACCGGCGTAGTTCAGCCGCTTGCAGACGTGATCGCCGTGGCAAAGGCCCACAACGCCCTGGTTCACACCGACGCCGTTCAAGTCGCGGGCAAGCGCCAGACAAACTTTGCGGCACTGGGTCTCGATTACATGACGCTCAGCGCCCACAAATTCGGCGGCCCGGCGGGCACGGGCGCGCTCATCGTGCGTGACGGCGCACCGCTCGCGCGCCAAATCGCCGGAGGCGCCCAGGAACTGGGTCGCCGCGCCGGCACGGAAAACATGGCCGCCATCGCGGGCTTTGGCGCTGCCGCACAAGCCGCTGCACAAGACATGTCCTCGTGGGAAACGCGTACCGCTTGGCGCCAGGCTCTCGAGCGCGCGCTTGTTGCCGAATGCCGCGATGCCGTGATTTTCGGCAGCAACGAAAGCCGTTTGCCCAATACAATTTGTATTGCCGCCCCTTCGGTGCCGGCCGAGAACATGGTGATCGCGCTCGATCTCGATGGCTTCGCCGTCAGTGCTGGCGCCGCCTGCTCGTCGGGCAAAGTCGCCCAGAGTCACGTTTTGACCGCTATGGGGGTTGAGCCGCACCTCGCGCAATCGGCAATTCGCGTAAGCATCGGCTGGAATTCGACGGAACAAGAATTAACGGCGTTCGCCGAGGCTTGGACACGCATCGTCAAGCGTGCCCAAGCCCGCGTCGCTGCCTGAAGGATAAACGATGGCCGAACAAGCAACGATAGATGCGGTCGCGGCGCGCGGCGCCGAGCGCTACAAATACGGCTTCGTCACCGACATCGAAAGCGAGAAGGCCCCCAAAGGCCTGACCGCCGACACCGTGCGCTTCATCTCCGCCAAAAAGAACGAACCCGAATGGATGCTCGAATGGCGTCTCGCCGCTTTCGAGCGCTGGCAAGCGATGCGCGAGCCCAATTGGGCGCGCGTGCATTACCCGAAGATCGATTTTCAAGACGCCTATTACTATTCCGCGCCGAAATCGAAGCCGAAGCTCGACAGCCTCGATCAGGTCGATCCGAAAATTCTTGAGACGTACAAGAAACTCGGCATCCCGATCACCGAACAAAAGCTGCTCGCGGGCGTGGCCGTCGACGCCGTCTTCGACAGCGTGTCGGTCGCAACGACGTTCAAGGGCAAGCTGAAAGAAGCCGGCGTCATCTTCTGCCCGATCTCCGAGGCGCTACAAACGCACCCCGAACTTGTCCGCAAGTATTTGGGCTCCGTCGTGCCGGTGACCGACAACTTCTACGCCACGCTGAACTCCGCTGTTTTCAGCGACGGTTCGTTCGTCTACGTGCCGCCGGGCGTGCGCTGTCCGATGGAACTCTCGACCTACTTCCGCATCAACGAGGCCGAGACGGGGCAATTCGAACGCACGATCATCATTGCCGACAAGGGTTCGTACGTTTCCTATCTTGAAGGCTGCACCGCGCCGATGCGCGACGAGAACCAACTCCATGCCGCGGTCGTCGAATTGATCGCGCACGACGACGCTGAAATCAAATACTCGACGGTTCAAAACTGGTACCCGGGAGACGAAAACGGCAAAGGCGGCATCTATAATTTCGTGACCAAGCGCGGCGATTGCCGCGGCGCACGCTCGAAAATCAGCTGGACCCAAGTTGAAACCGGCTCGGCCATCACCTGGAAATACCCCAGCTGCATTTTGCGCGGCGATGAATCGGTGGGCGAGTTTTTCTCGATCGCCATCGCCAACAACTATCAGCAAGCCGACACCGGCACGAAAATGATCCATCTGGGTAAGAACACCCGCTCGCGCATCATCTCCAAAGGCATCAGCGCAGGCCACGCGCAAAACACCTATCGCGGCCTGGTCAGCGCCCACGCCAAGGCCGAGAACGCGCGCAACTACACCCAGTGCGATTCGCTGTTGATCGGCTCGAAATGCGGCGCCCACACCGTGCCCTACATCGAAGCTCGCAATCCCACGGCGCAGTTCGAGCACGAAGCGACGACCTCGAAGATCAGCGACGATCAGTTGTTCTATTGCCTGTCGCGCGGCATTCCCGCCGAAGAGGCCGTGACCCTCATCATCAACGGCTTCTGCCGCGAAGTGCTGCAGAACCTGCCGATGGAATTTGCCGTCGAAGCGCAAAAACTGATCGGCATCAGCCTCGAAGGAAGCGTCGGATGAACGAAGGTCGCGAAGTTTGGTTTGTTCGCCGGGAATATGCGTTTCAGAATTATCCGGTCACCTGGCAAGGATGGCTTGCGACAATCCTGTTTGGCGCCCTTGTCATCGTCATGGTGGCGCTCGCCGCGGTGATAGCCTCCGCACTCTTTGTCGTTTTGATGGTGGCGCTCGTCATAGCGGTTACCATCGGCTTCTTACGTTGTGTTTTCGTTCATTCCACTAGGTCGCGAGCCGATCGCGATGATCGCAGGAACTTCGATGCTTGAAATCAAAGACCTCCACGCCACCGTCGGCGGCAAGAAAATTCTAAACGGACTGACGCTCGCGCTCGGCGCCGGCGAGGTCCACGCCATCATGGGTCCGAACGGCTCAGGCAAATCGACCTTGTCCTACGTCCTGGCCGGCCGTGATGGTTATGAAGTGACGTCGGGGTCGATCGTCTTTCGCGGGCAGAACGTGCTGGAGATGAAGGCGGAGGCGCGCGCCGCCGCCGGAATTTTCTTGGCGCTGCAATACCCCGTCGAAATTCCGGGCGTGACCACCATCAATTTTCTGCGCACGGCCCTCAACGCTCAGAACAAAGCGCGCGGCGAACCCGAAATCGATGCAGTCACATTCTTGAAGCGCTTCAAGGCAGAGCGCGAAAAACTGTCGATGAGCGACGAGATGGTCAAGCGGGCGGTCAACGTCGGCTTTTCGGGGGGCGAGAAAAAGCGCAACGAAGTGTTGCAAATGGCGATGCTAAAGCCGCGCTTGGCCATACTCGATGAAACCGATTCCGGACTCGACATCGACGCGTTGAAACTGGTCGCAGGCGGCGTCAACGCGTTGCGCGAGCCCGACCGCAGCTTCCTGGTCATCACCCACTATCAGCGCCTGTTGGACGCCGCACCGACACCGGAAAGCGCCTTGGCATCGCTCCACGCGAAACTGAGCGACAGCTTACCCGGTTCTTCGTGGCTACGCTCTGTACGGGCGGATGCGCTCGCGCGCGTATTGCGCGACGGTCTGCCTCATCGCCGTGTCGAAGCCTGGAAATACACGGACTTCCGAAACAAACTCGAACCGGCATTCGCGTTGGCACAAAGCAGAGCCGATGCAGCGCGCGCGCTGTTCGAAGGCCTCAGCGCGCATCGTATCGACATCAACGGCGGTAAAGTTTCCCGCCTGCCAACAGGCGACGCACTTCCCGACGGCTTGGAAATTCTAAGCCTCGCCGAGTCGATCGCGACCCCGGCGCTATGGCTGCGTCAGTGGTTGCAGCCCGGCGACGGCGCGCTTGAAAATCTCAATCTGGCTTTCGTCACCGACGGCGCCTTGATCCGGGTGGGGCAGGGCACGCGCGTGGTCGATCCGGTGTTCTTGCACTATCGCTTGTCCGAAGGCGCCATGACGCAAACGCGCTCGGTCGTCATGCTTGAGGAAGGCGCAGAGCTAACCTTGGTTGAACTCGACGACGGCACGACCGACGCTCAAAGCTTCGCCGGAGCGGTGACGGCCATCGCGCTCGAACCCGGCGCGAGGCTGCGCCATCTTCGCGTCACGTCGAACGGGGCGTCAGCCATCGTCGTTCGCAGCGACACGATCGAAATCGCCCGCGACGCCAGTTATGACGGCGCTATTCTCTCTTCCGGCGCCGCGCTCGCGCGCCATCAAATGCAAGCTCGCTTGATCGGCGCGGGTGCCTCGTTCGACATCGCTTGCGCTTACGCCGCCGGCAAGGCCCAGCACACGGACTACGCGCTGGAACTCGTGCACGAGGCGCCGCACACGCGCAGCCGCATCCTTTCAAAAGGCATTGCCTCGGGCAACGGCCA
>JAIOQG010000005.1 GCA_021413465.1 Alphaproteobacteria bacterium
GGCGCTGCAATGGCGCGATGGCGAGTAGATGTTGGCGGGAGAAGAGGCCTGTCATCGCGGGGGTGGGTATAAGGGGCGATGAGAGCGTCTGCAAGCCATCCAGGCAGGAAACCCCCAGGTGCAGACTTGCTAACCATGGGCTGATACGAAATCGTAGCGCGCGTCGGGTCTGAGGGAGCAACCATGCGAGCGCGAATTTCTGTGACGGGGCGAGTGACAATTCCTGCCGTGCTTCGCAAGCGATCAGGTCTTCTGCCTGGTGTAGAGGTCGATTGTTGGTTGGACGGCGACATAGTCAAGCTGAAACCAAAAAATGAGATTCGTAGAATGACCACGGAAGAAATCATGGCGCTGACACGCAAGCCTCGAAAATCGCGGAGCTAGCTCGGTCGGCAACATCCTGGCGGGTGGTTTGTTCCCTGGGAGCGCGGGCGTCCCGCCCGATCTTCCTCCATACTCAAAAGTGCGGGCGGGACGCCCGCGCTCCCAGGGGAGATCACCCCAAAACCCAAAGCATGACGGGCATGGTTAGCATCGCGGATAGGGTTTGCACCGTCGTGATGTTGGCCATGAGCGGGGCGTCGCCGCCGAGTTGGCGCGCGAGGATGTAAGACGAGGAGGCGCCGGGCACGGCGGCGCAGATCAAGGAAGCGGTTTTGGCGGTGGATTCGACGCCGAGCAGCCACAGGCCCGCGGCCATTAGGAGCGGCATCGCGACCAGCTTGAGCAGCGTTGCCACGACGATCGGCGAAGGCCGCGCGCGGGCGTGACCGAGGTCGAGGCTGGCGCCGACGGCGAGAAGGCCTAAGGGCAGGGCTGCTTTTCCCACCATGTCGATTGTGGCCGAGGCGACTTTGGGAATGTGGATTCCGAGCGCCTGCACCGCGATGCCCGCCAGGCAGGCAAGGATCAGCGGGTTGCGCGCGAGTTGCTTGGCGAGCATCACGAAGCCCGTTTCGCCGTTGCCTGTGTGGCGCATCAAGACGATCACGCACAGGGCATTGGCGAGCGGCACCATGATGGCGACGGCGATGGCGGCAAGTGCCAGGCCCTTTGGTCCGAGCACGGCGGCGATGGCGCCGAGGGCGACGTAGCTGTTCCACCGGACCGCACCTTGGAAGACGCTGGTGAAGGCGGGGCCGTCGAGCGCGAGAAGGGTGCGAAAGGGATAGACGATTGCGGCCATCACGATCATGGCGCCGGCCAGCAACAGCGAGAGGCGGCCGAGCGGTTCGTCCTTGAAGTCGGCAAAGGCGATGGCGCCGAACAGGAAGCAGGGGAAGAGGACGAAATAGGTGATGCGCTCGACGGCGCGCCAGCCGTCTTCCGTCATGAATTTCAGCGCGTGCAGTCCCGCGCCGATGGCGATGATGGCAAAGACGGGGACGAGAGCGGCGATGACGTCGATCACGGCGCGCGCTCGGCTGCGATGTCTTCGAGCGATTTCTTGGCCGGTTCGGGAAGAAACCAGATCGGGATTAAGCACAAGGGGGCAACGATCGTGAGCAGGGCGATCGCGGTGCCGTGCGCGCCGGTCAGTTTGAAGATTTCCGCTTCGACCAAGAGGCCGATCGCACCACCGGTCAGTGCCGCAAAAAATCTGATGGCGGAAGCCAATGTCCGGTGAGAGGTCGGGAACAATTCGGCGCCGAGGCCGGCGATGATGATGTCGGTCGCCATGAACGTGAACAGCGCGATCGTCCAAAACAGGGCGAGCCAGGGTCCCGTCGCCCAAGCGAAGAAGGCGGCGAAGCTGGCGGCGGAGACCACGACGCACACCGACAGAACAAGGCGCCGGCCGAATTGATCGCTCATCGTGCCGGCCATCGTGTTGCCCAGGATCGCAATAAATCCGGCGGCGAGCGTGAGGAC
>JAIOQG010000006.1 GCA_021413465.1 Alphaproteobacteria bacterium
CGATAGCTTTGCGCGCTGGACCGGCGGCATCGAGAACCACGGTTTCATCGCGGGCGGCGAAGCGGGAATCCGCATCGGTAACCTGACCGGTTCGGGCGATGACGTGGAGTTTTCCGGCGGGCTCTTCAACGATGCGGGCGCCGAAATCTCGGCCTTGTCGGGCACGGCGGTTGCCGTCGGCGGCCGGAGTTTCGCCGGTGGGATTACCAACAAAGGCAAAATCGACGGCTCTGCAGGCGGCATTTTGATCGAGGCGTCTACGTTTTTCGACGGCATCGTCAATTCCGCGACCGGCCGAATTCTCGGCGACGGCGTTGCTGCCGTGCGGATCGCGGGCGGTTCGTTTGCTGGCGGTGTGGAGAATGCGGGATTGATCGAGGGCGCACATGGCGGGTTGTTGATCGACGGCGCCACGTTTGCTGGTGGCATGTTCAATGCAACGCAAGGTTCGATCCTGGCGCATGACGGCGACGCGGTATTCGCATCTGCGGCGTGGGGCGGGGACTTCGAGAACCGAGGCGCTATCGAAGGAACGCGGCGCGGTTTTGCCTATGTCGGCCCAACGTTCGATGGCGATGCCAGCAATTCGGGGCGGATCAAAGGCGCCAGCACGGCGTTCTTTATGAGCACGGAGTTATTTTCCGGATCGTTTTCAAACTCCGGCGAGATCACGGGCGGCGCAAACGGCGTTTCGTTGGTCACCGGCCATGTCGATGGGAGGTTCCTGAACAGCGGCACAATCCGTGGTCAGACGGGCACGGGCGTTGCGATCGATACGCAGAGCTGGGGTGCGAGCACTCACCGGGCCGATATTGTCAACACCGCGAGCGGCGTCATTACAGGCGGCGAGACCGGGTTTTGGTTGCGCGCTTTGTCGGTGTTCGGCGATTTCGTCAATGATGGCGAGATCTCCGGGGGCGGCGTTAATACCGGCATCCATTTCGATGTCGCCGAATTCTTCGGCAATCTCACAAACAACGGCGCCGTCGAGGCGCCTTCAAATGCGGTTCATCTCCAGATAGGAACGCTCCACGGGCAGGTCACCAATACCGGAACTATCACTGCGACGGCGCCGAACGGCGTGGCGGTGGCGCTTGATATCGGCAATGGCACGACATTCACGAACGAGGGCGGCGGGCTGATTTTTGGTGACGTACTCTTGGGCGGACCTGCAGCCTATACATTTTTGGGTCGCGACGGTGGGGTCGAGGGCGACATCGCCGGCAGTGGCAACAACGACCGTCTGATCGTCGAGGATGGAACGCAGTATTTCGTCGACGGGACGCTGAGCAATTTGTTGCGGTTCGACGTCAATGACGGCGGCACGGCGGTGATGGGCGGGCGGTCCGTCGGCGATGCAAACGGACCCGGTTACGGTGCAACGAATGTCGGTGCGTTGAGCGTGAATGAAGGGGGGCGGCTCTACCTCGACGACGATACGATTTTGCACGTGGGTAGCTTCACGCAAAGTTCGGGCGGCGAGTTGACCTATTACCTGGTGGCGCCGACCGGAACCCCGGTTGCTGGCGTCGATTTCGGGCGCGTGGATGCTTCCGGCGCGGTTAGTTTGGCGGGCAGGCTCTCCGTCATCCTCGATGCCTCCTCTTTCGGGGGCACGACGCAAACGGATTTCACCTACACGGATATTATTCGCGGCGCCTCGTTTGCAGGCGAATTCGACGACGTCGCCGTCGAGGGCAGTTCCTACTTCTTTCGACTGGCGCTGACGTATGGCGACAATGCGCTCGACCTTGCGGTTACGCGCACGCCGTTTGATGTGACCTTTTGTGCTCAGCACTTGTCGCAGAATAGCCAAGACCTGGGCGCGGCGCTCGAGGCGGCGTTCCTCGCCGGCGGGTTCACGCCGGAGCAGATCGAGCTGTTCGACTTCCTGGGGCAGCTTCAGGACGTATGCGGCGGTTATTTCGATCTGGGCGGAGCGGTGCTGGGCGATATTCATTCGATCACGGTGGAAACCGCCGGACCGTGGAAGAGCGCCGTGAACGACCGTGTGAATTCCACCGGCGCCACGTCGTGTGTGGTTGCCGGATCGGCCGGATGTCTGACGCGCTTTGTTCAGAACGAGGTTGGCGGCAGCGCGGTGCAGTCGGACGCCAACGATCCGTTCGCGTGGCTGCGCACGGGTGTGCGGCCGGAGGGGCAGTTCAGCGTATGGGGGCGCATCCTCGGCGTGCAGGGCGACAATCAGGGACGCGGTGGCGCAAGCGGTTCGGACTTCACCGTCACGGGCGGCATTGTGGGGGCGGATTACGTTCTTTCTCCGCGGCTCATCGTGGGGGCGGCGGCGCAGTTGACCAACACCGATGTCGACTTCAAGCACCGGCGCGACACGGCGGATGTGCGGAGCTTCGAGGTGGGCGGGTACTTCTCCTACGGCGACGCCGATTTCTGCGTCAACGGCAATGCGAGCATCATCTTCCACGACTTCAACACCTATCGCTTTCCGTTTGAGGCCGACGCCCAGGGCGCCTATCAGGGACGCACCGTGTCCGCCTATGCGGAAGCCGGCAAAGTGTTCGAGTTCGACACTGTGCGCGTGGAGCCGGTGTTGGCGTTGAGTTTCGCGGCACTCGATACCGACGCCTATCGCGAGACGGGCTCGGCGGGCGGCAAACTGCTGATCGTCGAGGGCGCCAGCCACATGTCGTTGAAGAGCATGATCGGCGCGCGATTTGCCTATCCGCTCGATGTTTTGGAGAGCGGGCGCAAGATCGTGCCCGAGGCGCGGCTTTTGTGGGGGCATGAATATCTCGACGATCAGGCGCAGTTCCGGGCCGCGCTTTCGAGCCTGCCCGACAATCCGTTCACGGTGCGTGGGCAGCGCTTTTCGCGCGACAGCCTGTTGGCGGGCGTCGGATTGAACGTGCCCTTGTCGGCGAAGGCGGCACTCTATGCAGACTACGATTTGTCGCTGAGCCGCGATCAATCGATCCAGAGCCTTTCGGTCGGTGCGCGCGTGTCATGGTGAGGCTTCGGGAGCATGCGCGCATCGGTTTTTTTGGGAAAGGCTGCAATCATTAGGGACTTGAGGCTGTTGATGTGGGACATTCGGGACAAGAGTCGGGTGTCCCGCATCAAGGTGCGTTCGCCTTGGCCTGTCTTTTAGCGGGCCCGCTACGTCGAATTGGAATGATCGGTTCTGCAGATGGACGAAACGACCGGCGAGCCCAAGAAATCTACTTTGTCTCGCTGGTGGCAGGTATTGGGTCCCGGGTTGGTGACCGGGGCGGCGGACGACGATCCGAGCGGCATCGCCACGCACAGCCAGATCGGCGCGCAGTTTGGGTTTCAACTTTCTTGGACATTCATATTCAGCTTTCCGTTGATGGTCGTCATCCAACAGATCGCGGCCGAAATCGGAAGTGTCACAGGACGAGGCATTGCGCACAATTTGCGCCGGCACTATTCGCCGTGGCTTCTGAGGATTGTGGTGGCACTGCTACTCATCGCCAATGTCATCAATCTGGGCGCCGATCTGGGCGCGATGGGGGCTGCACTTCAGCTTCTCGTCGGGGGTCCCGGACAGCTTTACACGTTGCTGTTCGGCGTTGTTTGTATCGTGCTCGAAGTTTGGCTGAGCTATCCGCGCTATGCGGCGGTCCTGAAATGGACAACACTTTCTCTGTTCTCCTATGTCGCCGTTGTGTTCGTTGCCGACGTGCCCTGGGGCGTTGCACTGACGTCCTTGTTCGTTCCCACCATCGAGCCGACAGGCGCCTACGCGATGGCCATGGTGGCGATCCTGGGGACGACCATTAGCCCCTATCTGTTCTTCTGGCAGGCCGGTCAGGAGGTTGAAGAGCAGCATCGCCACCATGCCAAGCCGCTTTGCGTGTCGCCGAAGACGGCGGGTGCGGAACTTGCCCGAATAAGGACCGATACTATCGTCGGGATGGCGTTCAGCTCGCTGGTATCACTGGCAATCGTTTTCGCGACCGCAGCGACATTGCATGCGCACGGCATCACCGACATAGCGACGTCGGCGCAGGCAGCAGAAGCGTTGCGCCCCATAGCGGGCGAGTTTGCGTTTGTGCTGTTTGCAGCCGGTATCATCGGCACCGGGTTGCTCGCGGTGCCGGTGCTCGCAGGATCGGCGGCCTACGCGGTCAGTGAAATGTTCGGTTGGGCCAGCAGCCTTGATGCCCGCCCCAACGATGCGCGGGCCTTTTACGCAACCATTGCGGTTGCCACGCTGCTGGGCGCGGCGCTTAACTTTATTGGACTCGACCCGGTGCGCTCGCTCTATTGGGCGGCGGTGGTCAACGGCGTATTGGCGGCGCCGTTGATGGCAGTGATGATGCTGATCGTCCGCAATCCGAGGGTGATGGGGCGGCTGACCATATCGTTACCGATGACGATCTGGGGGTGGACGGCAACCGCCGTTATGGCCGCCGCGTCTTTGGCGTTTTTCGTCCTGCAATGAAGCCGGTGATTTTTGGTCGACAACGTAGGCGTTCCCGCCCCGATCGAGCAGCTTCCCGCGCCAACCCTGGCATAGGACTCCGACAAAGGGACGAGTTATGTTCGACGGGATGATCGATCGGGTTGATTGAAAGTGAGTTTGGTTTGTATGGCGTGCCAATCAATAGCCGGGTCTAAAGGGCCGCTCGAACACGCTCGAATGCGCCCTTGAGTTCCGACCCCAACGTTCTCAACGCCTTGCTGACGTCGTTGGCGCTTTTCTCGATCTCCGCCTTTCTTTCAAAACTGCGCCAACGATTTTCGAGAGCCGTCCATTCATCCTGGATGTCCTTCGTTCCCAGGTGAACCTTGAGCTTGATCTCGTCGTGCGCACGTTTGAGATCATCCATCGTTTTGCTAAAATCTTGCATTGAGCGCTCCTCAACAATCCGGCGATTGCAACGAAACAATTGTAATGACTTGGCGCGGGTTGACATTGCGCCAAGTCAATTCCCTCTTCCCGCAATCCACACCGATCGATGACCCGCCAATGGGGAGGCAATTGTGGGCCGCTAGTTTGGCGCGTGAGTTGGGCCTTGCCATTCCTCGTGACGAAGACCGGCCCTGTCGGGGGACCGTGCAAATCGGCGCGGCCACAGGTGTCGAGGTTTTTTCCGGAGCGCTTCCAGCTACAGGGAAAGCCACGCTATATTTGAGTCAACCCGGCTCGTTCGACCGGGGTAATCATGGGAGGATGAGATAAACATGAGAAAGATTGCGATACTGGGGTTTGCGGCACTTGTTGCGGCAGGGCTTTCGGGCGCCGCGCTCGCCGACACGATGGCCGAAGCGATCGGCAACACAGTTTTGGCGACAAACGCCAAGGGCGAAACGACCAAGCTTTGGTTCAAGGCCGACGGCACTTACACATTCGAAACCGCCAAAGGCGAAAAGGGCTCGGGCAAATGGGCGATCAAGGAGGGCAAGTATTGCAATACGCCGGATCTGCCCGCGACTGCACCTGCGGGGACAGCCGCACCTAAAGAGACGTGCGACGTCTACGAGGCCAATCACAAGGCTGGCGACAAGTGGGCTCAGAAGAACGCGAGCGGCGAAACTTTTAACATCGAGATCAAGAAGGGCATGTAATCCACGTTTCTTCAGCTCGTGACTGAAAGCCGCGCGTCGAACCTCGACGCGCGGTCTTTTACTTGGGACTGCCTGATTGGGCGTCGGCGATGCGCGCTGCAGTGCGGTCGGGAAGCGATACCAGCAGAACACCGGTCAAAACCACGGCAGCGCCTGCGATCATGCGTGTTGTCAATACGTCGCCCAAAAGAAGCACACTGAGACCCACGGCGAATACCGGCGTCAACAGGACGAGCGGCGCAGTGAGGCTTACGTCGTAGCGGCGTAGAAGCGCATAGTACCCGACGTCGCCGATCAGAGTAGAGGCGTAGGCGACATATAGGCAGCCTGCCCACACCGACCAGTCGGCACTTTGCAGTAATTCCACTTGGCCCGCTTCGAACACGAGCGACAGAACAATCATGATCGGCGTTGCCAACGCGGCAACCCACGCCATGAGCTGAAACAGGCCTACGTCTTTGATTTGGCGCTGGAAAACGGCTGCGCTTGAGCCGCAGAACACTCCGGCCATGACCAACATCATGCCGGTCAGAAAGCGAAAGGCGCTAGGGTCGAAAACGATGATCATTACGCCGGCAAAGGCAATGGCGATGCCCAACCAACGGCGGGCGCCGGCTTTTTCACCAAAGACTAGAGCCGATAGTAGCACCGAAAACGGCACGCCAAGCTGACTTGCGACAGCCACGACCGACGCGTCCGACAGTGCCAGGCCTGCAAAGATAAAGCCGAACGTCAACACGCCCAGGGCCATTGCGGTTGCCAGCACCGGCTTCATTTGGCCCCTGTGAATTTTCAGCCACGGGAAAAGAACAGCCAACAACAACGCGAACCGAATGGCTGTAAACATCAGCGGCGGGAAGTGAGCAAGGCTGAACTTTGCCGCGATGAAAAAGAAGCCCCAGATCAAATTGATCAGGAGCATCTGCGCTAGGTCCTGCGGCTTCATGGCGCCGCGCCCTACTCTATTCTGCCGCCGCGCTTTTTCGCTTGGCGAAATAAGGGATCAGGTGTTCGCCGGTTAACTCCATGCTGCGCACAATGTCGCGATGCGGTATTTGCCCGAACTGCGCCAGGCACATCATGCGGTCCGTGCCGATGGCCTCGTACGCTTCGAATTTCTTGCGGCAATGGTCCGGGTCGCCGATGATGACCGAGTCGAGTTGCTCCAAGACTT
Organism: Alphaproteobacteria bacterium; assembly: GCA_021413465.1. Lineage (GTDB taxonomy): Bacteria > Pseudomonadota > Alphaproteobacteria > Micropepsales > Micropepsaceae > SZUA-430. Next base: position 6,746 of record JAIOQG010000006.1, read on the forward strand.
CGTGCGCCTCTTCCGCGCTGACTTCTTGGCCCTTTGCCATCATTTTCAGCAAGCGCAAGACCGGAATTTCGTCGGGTGCGATGTCGAGGCTGGTGTCATCGGCGCCTGCGAGTGCAGCCGTGGCGCGGGGGGCATTGGGGTGCAACCCCGAGCGAATGACATCGTACCAAACGGCGCGAGGAACTTTGAACACGATTGGCGCCGCGTTCACGTACCAAAGTGCGGACCATGCGGCGCGGGCCTTGATCGCCTCTTTGCGCGACGATGCAACGTGAACGAACGTGAAGACACCCTTCTCGTCGTTCAGCATTTTGCCGACGGGCTGTTTGCACGCCTTTAGCCCGCGACGATAGTGATCGAGCATTTCGCCCATGAACGGCACCGGCGACAGCAGTGTGGTGCCGAGCGAGCCCACCCCCATTTCACCGGCCATAAAGAACGATTCCGGGCTGCCGCAGGTTTGCCAAAAGCGCGGATGCGGCTTTTGTACAGGCTTCGGTACGCATTCGCGTTCGGGAATGCTGAAGTCCGGGGACTTGTATCCGACTGAGTCTTCGGTCCAAAAGCGGCGAATGATCGTGAAGGCGTCACGCACTTGGTCGCGCGCGGTTTCCGGGTTGACGCCGAATGTCTCCCACTCCTTGCCGCCCGATTTCGCGAGGCCCAACTCAACGCGACCGTTGCTGAGCAGATCGAGCGTCGCGGCCCGTTCCGCCACTTGGTACGGGTTGTTGATGCGAAATGGCGCCAGCACGCCGGCGTGACCGACGTGGATGCGCTTTGTGCGGCCTGCGATCGCCGTGAGCACCAGTGCGGACGCGGAGGAATAGCTGAACTCCTCTGCGGCGTGATGTTCGACCTGCCACCAAGTGTCGTAGCCGGCCTTGTCGGCGGCCTCCGCCTGTTCGATCGTTTCGCGAAAGAGAACGGCCTCATGATCCTTCGGCCAAGGCCTTGCTTTTTGGATTTCGCAGAAGATGTCGAACTTCATCGAGGGTCTCCCTTCACGGCGATACTTCGATTGATCTCTTCTTTTTATAACACGTGTTACACTAAAACGAAATCTCTTTCGATGCGAAGCTTCGCACCGCGCGCCTCAAAATACTGCGATCGGGTTGACCGGCGAGCCTGTACCGCCTTCAATTCGAAGCGGCGCAACCGTCAAAAAGAATGACCAACGGTTTTCTTGGGCGCAAGCCTTCGACAATCCTTCCAGATCCAGATTGTCCATCAGGTGCAATCCCATTCCCGCCAGTGCGCACATGTGGATCGGAATCGGCCAATGGTCATAGCGCAGACCGCTCGGAAGCGGGTCGTGGATGCCGTCGCCACCTAAGACAGCAACGCGGTTGCCGTGGAGCCAGTCTACACATTCGGCGTGCAAGCCCGCCAGTTTCTGACCCTCTGGAGTCGATGTCGGAACACTGTCGCGCCGCACATCGCGACCGAAGCGGATAAGGACGATGTCGCCCTCCTCCACTTTGACGCGGAGTTTCTTCTCGGCGAATTCCAAGTCTGTCGTTGTCACTTCGACATCGGGATCGACAAACGGGACACCCTTGGCGGCAGGCAGGTCGAGCAAGACGCCGCGTCCGACGATGCCGTCTTTGGCGCACATAATGGTGTTGCGTCGGGCGCCGGTACTTTTTACGTCCGTCGCCGGGTGGCCGTTGTACATTTTGCCGTCGACGAACACATGGCAAAGCGCGTCGATATGGCTTGAGGCCATGCCGTGGAAGGCGATGCCGATATAGTCCGTCGAAACCTCAAGTCCTTTGATGCCGGGAATGCACGGGTCATCGCCCGCGATGACCATGTGGTGTTGTGCGGGGTATGGATTTTCCGGATGCGGGTGAACCGGAAAGTTGCGGGCACAGCTAACGGTACGTCCGCTCTTGATGGCCGCCGCCGCTTTGGCGCGACGTTCGGGCGTGATGTAGTTCAGAGTGCCCTGTTCGTCGCCAGCCCCCCAACGGCCCCAATTTTTGACGCGCTCGAAGAGCGCGTGAACGTCTTTGTCCGTCCAGGGCTTTGACATCATGTTTTGCTTAGCGCCTCATTGGCTTGCGAATGGCGTATGCCGGGTTGCAGTTCGATCAACTCGATCAAAGTGCCATCGGGGTCGCGCGCGCAGCAAACGCCGATGACGCCCAATTCCTTGGGTTGCGGTTCGGCCAATGTCGTCACGGGTACGCCGCGCTTCTTCAGATCCTCGTACGCGGCGCGAACGTTTTTGACGCGAAAGGCGATGATGCGCGGCACGTGATTGCCGTCGGCCGGTATTGGTAAAGCCCTAGGTTCGGTCCATTCGAGAATGTCCATCATTGGGCCGGACGGGTCCGACGGCAGGTTCATCAAGACGCCGCGTCCCTGCGCGCGCTTCAGTCCAAACACGCCGGCGACGAAGTCCGGCCATTTGACGTGGCGCCTGTCGTTCAGCACTTGGAAGCCCAAGGCTTCGTAAAACGCGACCGACTTGTCGAGGTCGGTCGCGTTTACGACTGTGTGGTACATCCGTTCGATGGACCAATTACGTTCCATTTTCACCCGCCGAAGTATGTGCTGAGTCTGACGCCGAAAGTGCGCGGTGGATTGAGCGTGATTTGGCTGGTCGGCCCGCCCAAGGTTTGCGCCGGGATGATGATGTTGTTGACCACATCTTCGTCCTCCAGATTTTCGACGAAGGCTTCGGCTTTGAAGTCTTCTTTCGACGATGTCCATATCACGCGCAGATCGGTCTTGGTGTACGCCTCTTGGCGGTCGTCCGCCAGGTTTTGCGCACGGAAGAATACTTCATCCTGCCACAGGAAATCGGCGCGGGCCGAGAAGATGCCCACGCTGGTCGGGATGTCGTACTGACCGCCAAGGACCACCGTAAACTCAGGCGTGCGGTTCAAGCGGTTGCCGGTTAGGTCTTCCGGTAAACCCGACGTTCCGGCACGGCTGTCGATGGTCGTATAGGAATCGTAAGTCGCGTCGAGCCAGGCGAAACCGAAGTTGAGAGTGAAATTCTCGCCCGGCTTTGCCACCGCATCGATTTCGATGCCTTTGACCGTGGACGAGGCCGCGTTCTCGATGCGCGAGCCACCGATGTCCTGAATGAACACCTGCATGTCGGAGTATGTGTTCCAGAATGCCGAGGCGTTGAATTGCAGACGGCCGTCCCAGACCAACGACTTTAGACCCAGTTCATAGTTCCAAATGTATTCAGGATTGTAGGCCCCGGGGAAATTTCCGACCAGAAGGCCGCCGGAGCGATAGCCGCGCGAGGCGGTGGCATACCACATGACATCCTTCGACGGTTCAATTTGAATGCCGGCGCGTCCCGTCAATGTGTTCCAACTTTCATCGAATGTCTTGGCCGCGCAATGCGTGGTCGGCGAAGGCACGACAATCGCGCATCCGCCGAAGAAGATGAAATCAAGGAAATCGCTACCTTTCTTGACGTCGTGCGTGTAGCGCAAGCCACCTGTCAACGTGGTCGGCAAACCGAACAAGCCATTTTCAAACCGGTAGTCGTCTTGACCGAAGAGCGCGTATGACGTGGTTTGAATATCGCCTCCGTTCGTGAAAACGAAGAGATCGCCGAACGGCGCGACCGAAGGGCCCGCACCACCCGGACCGGCGCCCAAGAAATTGTAGCCGGTGTCGATAAATTGGAATCCCTGATTGACGTTTTCCCGATAGAGAAACGCGCCCAGCAGCCATTTGTTCGCCGTTTCGCCGTCGGCCGATTGGTTCCAGTGCAGCTTTTGGTAGGCTGTGATCGCGGTTAGCGAAATGTCAGACCCAATGTCCCAATTCAGTGTCGCGGAGACATTGGTGGTGCTCATGTCGAGACCGTCCTTGAAGTCCTTGCGGACATCGCGCAGGTCCGTTGGGTTCGGGAGTGAACCGACGAAGCGGTTGCTGCCCAAGAAACCGGAGTTGTTCGCCGGGAAAGGCTCTTTCAGCCGAATGGCCACCGGTTCGTTGTTCTCGAAATGGCCAGCAGTTATGAGAAAATCGGCGGCATCGGATAGTTTGAACAGCAAATGTCCGCGGATGTTGAAATTGTCGGCGGCGTCACCTTCGCAGTCGCCGCACAGACCCGGCGACGACAAAATGTCCTGGTAGCCGTCGCGCTGATTGACAACGCCCGCGACGCGGAAGGCGACGCTGTCGCCAAGTGGAACGTTCGCCATAGCGCGGGTGGTTAGTCGATTGTAGTTGCCGATGGTGACATCGGCTGCGCCACTGTATTCGCCCAGCTGCGGTTTGCGCGTAATGACGTTGA